>JBJDYD010000102.1:0-2139 GCA_051867015.1 Faecousia sp.
TCAAAGGCTCGTATTTTAGATTAACTGCCTACTACAGAGGCTGATACACAACTTATAATTGTTACAAACTACTACGAGAGATTTTGCAGCGTCTGCGAGAAGGGGCGTTTCTCAAGCTGCCCCTACGGCGCGATTTGCAGGGTGGGGATTTCACGATCAATGGGAGGTTGGCAATATGAAGCGTATTACCGCGTTTTTTCTTCTGCTCGGTCTGCTTTTTTTGCTGACCGCCTGCAACGGTGCGTGGGTCAAGGATGACGCCCTGACGGTGCGGGAGCATGTGGAGCAGCCGCTGCCGGAGCCTGTCCCGACAGAGGAGGAGCAGCCGCCCGTCGTTAGCGGCAGAAACGAGCTGCGCGGCGCTGTGCTTTCCTTCATCCGCGACTGGACGGAGCACGGTACGATCCTTGTGCGCAACTATGACGGCGATATTTCCGCCGACCTCACCGAGACGGTGCGCTATGCCACCGAGGAGGAGCCGATCGGCGCTTTCGCCGTGGACTATGCCGACTATGAGCTGACCGGGACGGCAAAGGAGGGCGAGATCTCCCTGCGCATCGTCTTCCGCCGCAGTGCCGCCGAGGTGGACGCCATTGTGACGGTCAACGGCAACAACAGCGCCTTTCTGAAAATACAGCAGGCGCTGGTCAATTATGACACCGCGCTTACGCTGCGTATCCGAAACTATGAGCCGACGGATTTTGCCGCTTACATCCGCAGCTACTGCATTGAGCATCCGGAGCTTGTCACGGCGCTGCCGGAGCTGTCCGCGGAGGTCTACCCGCTCGAGGGGGAGACGCGCATTTTGGAGCTGCGTTTTGTCTATCCCGCAGAACGGGAAACGCTTCGGCTTCTGCAAAGCATGGTCACGACGACCCTTTCGTCCGCCTCAAGCTATGTCCGCACGGGCAAGGATGCCGCCTCCCGCGCTACGCTGCTGTTCCGCTTCCTGACGGAGCGCTTTGACTATACGATAACGCAAGAGGAACCGACCATGCCTGCTTACAGTCTGCTCTGCGAGAATGTGGCGCACAGCCTGTCGTTTGCCTCGGTGTTCTATTCCGAGTGCCTTACGGCGAATTTGGACTGCCGCATCGTTACCGGCACCTTGGACGGCACGGCGCGGTACTGGAATCTGCTCTGCTTGGACGGGGACTACTACTATGTGGACTTAATGCGCTCCGTGGAGCAGGAGGAGACGGAGCTGCAGCTTCTGACAACGAAGGAACTGACGGAAGCGGGCTACCTCTGGGACGAAAGCGCCTATCCCGCAACGCCGGAGCCTGAGGAGGAGCAGCCGCCGGAGGAACCCGCGAACGGCGGAAATACCGGGAACGGCGAAAACACCGGAAACACCGGAAACACCGGAAATACCGAGAATACCGAAAACACCGAAAACGGCGGAGAAACCGAGGTCACCACAACGCCTACGGAAGCCTCGGAGCCGACTGACGAGCCTCCGACGGAACCGCCGACTGAATCCTCTTCAAGTGAAGCCGAAGAGACCGCGGAAGTTCTCCCGTGACAGCAAAGGGTCCCAACGGATGCATTGAAGAACATGCTATTTTAAATATCGCGCGTCGTTTTGTGTATCCGTTCACAAAATCAGTGGAAAGCTCCTGCTGCTTTGATTCGGACATTAAAACACCGCCTTTTCTCATTGATGCAACAGCGGATGAGAAAAGGCGGATTGCTTGGTGAAATATCCTTCGGATGTGAAATAATGATTTGGATCATTGTGAAATTTTCCGCCGACGCGGAAAGTGAAATAAAATAAATCCCTCACGCCCGCAGGCATTTCACATGGCGAAGCCGTATTTCACGCCTGAAAGGCATTTCACAAATCCCTTAAGGGATTTATTTCGTTGAAAAGAACCAGCCTTTGTCCCTTGGACAAAGGCTGGTTCTTTTCTGGAGCGGGTGACGAGGCTCGAACTCGCTACCTCCACCTTGGCAAGGTGGCGCTCTACCGGATGAGCTACACCCGCATTTGCAGAAATTATTATAGCGGCTCTTCTACGGTTTGTCAAGCGTTTTTTTGATTGTTTTCGGAAAAAGAATCGCAGTAGTTCAGCTTGATCTTAGCCCGGGTTTTTGACAGTAAAAACCGTTCAAACACCCGTCAAAGCCTTGCGGCGT
>JBJDYD010000103.1:0-2124 GCA_051867015.1 Faecousia sp.
TTTGCGTTGAACACTACGGGGTCGGTCAGCTTCGCGCTGCCGGAAGCGCCGTAGCCGTTAAAGCCATAGGTCTTCACAATGGTGGGATAATCCTTATAGCAAAGGTCACCGTCTACATTATATCCCGCGACAGGGCAGCGATCTGTGTACTGCCACATACCGTATTTAGACGGGAAACCGTTGCTATGGTTTTCACTGTAATCCAAGTAATACTTTGCAATCCAGCACTCGTACTTTGTGCAGATCTGAGCGGCGTAGATCTTTGAATTGATCCACGATTCCGAGGCATAAAGACCGGTCAGGTAGCCCTGACCTGCCAGATAGTCCATAAAGGTCAGGCAGATCGACTGCAGGGTGCTCGTGCTGAGAGAGCCTTGACGGTCAGGATCTTCAACATCATAATAGATCGGGTATTCAAACTGCTTGCCTGTAAGGTAGGAAACACATTCCTTTGCATCCTGCAGTGCGCCGGCTGCAGAGGTTGCGTAGGAGTAGAAATATACACCAACATCCAATCCTGCCGCCTTGGCTTGCGAGTAGAAGGTCTCAAAGCAGCTATCCTTCGTACCGCTATAGCCGCAGCGCAGAATGACAAAATCATATCCGGCGCTTTTGATGGAGGAAAAATTAATTCCTCTCTGCCAATATGAAAGATCGAGTCCTCTTGCCACAGTGTAGCCGACACCTGCCATGCCGCCGGAATAGCCGTTGTCGTAGCCCGTCGCCGAAGATGTCAGCGTTATGGTCGGGAGCATACAGGCGACCATAACGAGCACCAACAGCAAAGAAACCGCCTTTTTCAGTTTGTTTGCGTTCATTCTATGTAGTCCTTTCATTTTTATCGTTGGTAGGTTATCGCCATTCTTCGCCGTCGAATACATCCCCCCTGTTTTTTCACTGACACGGAACTGCTGAATTAACTCTATGCAGAGAAATATTCACTGTTTTGCTGTCATATTTTGTAAGCCTATTAAATATAATAGCATACTTTTTTAAAAAGCACAATCAAAAATTATGCTCGGATACCGTTTTAATCGACATTTTTCCTTCAATACATTTTTTGATCGTTTCTTCCGCTTCGTCGGGTTGCTGCCGTGGCAAAAGCAAGACCTCCCGGCGGTATTTCCGGTGCCGGTGTTGTTTTGCGACGGAAAACCGGAATATATGCCGCAAAACTTGCTGACCTTCTTTTGCACATATTTGACAGAATTTGTCTCAAAATGTAGCTTTATATTGGTTGCCTTTGGGCGGTTTGTAGATTTTTAACAGATGGCTTGCGCTTTATCACGCTTTCGAGTATAATTATATTGCAATCTTTCAAACCAAAATTTAAGAAAAAGGAGGGAATCATGCTATTCAAAAGCATGAAAAAAATTACATGAAAAAACGAATCCTTAGCATCCTTTTGTGTCTTGCACTACTCTTCGGCGTTGTCCCGATCTGGTCTGCGCCGGTGCACGCGGCGACCACCTCGCAGCTCAACATTGTTGACCGTGCAAATTATTTGTACAATGCCACATGGGTATGCCAGAGAAATGTAAATGGCTGGCGTGACGGCAACACTTTCATTGCCGGTAACACATATCATATTCCCTATGGTCAGCCGGTCACTGCCGGCGCCTATGTCGGCTTTGGTGTCTCTGTGGATGACTACCTTGCGGCGGCGGCGAACGCGAACAGCGTATTCTATACCGCCCGTTCCTATTATTCAGGCTATTCCTCGAACTCTACATATTATGCGACTGACTGCTCGGGTTTCGTCTCATGGTGCTGGGGTGTCTCAAGAAATACGACCTACACGATCCCGAACATTTCCGAAAATCACGGCTATGCCAACAGCACCAATGTTTATAACTTGCAGTTGGGCGATGCATTGAACTCAAATTCTGTCGGTCATGTGGTGCTGGTTACGGGTTTGACTTACAGCAATGGTACGCTTACGCAGATCGAGATCACGGAGCAGACGCCACCTCAGTTGAAGCGTTCTTATTATACGCCCGCCAAATTAGCAAGCATATATGGTTCTGCTTACACCATTCAGCGCTACACCAAAGATGTCCCCGCATCACCGGACGGCGGCAGCAACAGCGCAAAGCTGACCGACCCCGTCGTGTTCAACGCGAA
>JBJDYD010000104.1:0-9340 GCA_051867015.1 Faecousia sp.
GCACGCCGAGTCGTCGTGCCCTACGGGCTGCCTACAGTTTTAAGCGTTACAGGCTGCTACGAGAAATTTCGCAGTTTACGCCGTAGGGGCGGCTATCAGCCGCCCGGTGAAGGAACTACCGACTGCGCACAAACCTGTTCATCCGCACTAAATATCAAGTAAAACATATAAAATTCAAAATCCGTGCGGAGCACACCACAGTCATTCACTCTTAGCCCTTAGCCCTTAGTCCAAAAAGCCCTTAGCCAAAACAGACTGCCCACAGGCGTGTCAGGGATGCCGCCTGCTACAGCTTTCCACAGGCATGTCAGGGATGCCGCCTGCTACAGCTTTCCACAGACAGCAACCTATTCACTATTCACTGTTCACTCTTCACTTTTCACTTATCATCAGGGGGGCGTGCGCTCCTCTTTTGTGCAATTCGGAGGTTTTTATGAAGATCATCGAAGCGATCAACGCCATTGACGCGCTCAAGCCCAACGGCTACACGCAGGCGGAAAAAATTCGCTGGCTGTCCACCTTGGACGGTATGCTCCAAACCGAGCTGTTTTCCGTGCATGAGGACGCGGACGAGCACCCCTTCTCCGGCTACGACGAGGACACGCCGCCCGAGACGGTGCTTCTTGCGCAGGAGCCTTACGGCAGGGAGCTGTACCTCAAATATTTGGAGGCGCAGATCGACTATTACAACGGAGAGACCGCGCGGTACAACAACTCCATGACGATGTATCAGGCGGCGTACACGGCGTTTGCAAGGTGGTATCACCGGACGCATCTGCCGCGCTCCCAAAAGAGAAAATATTGGTAGAAGGAGGGAAAACACCATGCTGTTTCCGAAGCTCAACGCCCTGCCCGTCTCGCGGAGCGTGATCGACACCTTTCGGGGCTACCGTCACAGCCTCCGCATCGGCGCGGGGGAATTTTACGACATGCAGAATCTGACCGGCGACCATTATCCGGTGCTCAGCCCCCGCGAACCGAGAAAGCTGGATCCCGCGCGCAACCCCGCCGTATGGAATGACGCTTCCCAGCCCCGGGGAATGGCGGCGCAGGACGGGCTTTGCTTTGTCAGCGGCGGGCTGCTGTACTACGGCTTTCAGGACGGGGTATATCAGACGGTCGATCTCTCCCTGACAGCGGGAGAAAAACAGCTCATCCCCTTCGGCTCGTATCTCATCGTCCTGCCGGATAAGAAATATTTCAACACAAAGCGCCCCACGGATCGCGGGAGCATCGAGGCGGAATTCTCCCTCTCCGTCTCGCACACGGCGGATGTGACCTATACCCTGTGCGACAAGGACGGGAATGCCTATGACGCCGTCAAGTCCGCCGACGCGCCCGATGCCCCCGCGAACGGGCAGTATTGGCTGGATACCGCGAACGGGCTTACGGAGAATGTCGCGATTCTCAAGCAGTATTCCTCCGCGCTCTCGAGCTGGAGCACCGTCTCGCCCACCTATGTCAAAATCGCCGCCCCCGGGGTCGGCGCGCCCTTTTCCGTCGGCGATTTTGTCTACATCGACGGAGAGGATGTCCGGCCGATCCGCTGCCTGCACGGCATCCATGAAGCGCCCCGGGAGATCGTCGCAAAGGAGAAGGATTCCATCGTGGTCTGTTATCCCATCTCGGACACCGCAACGGAGATTCCGGACACGGAGAGCTTCTCTGTCACGCGCAAAATGCCGATGACGGATTTCCTGTTTGAGCATGAAAATCGGCTCTGGGGCTGCCGCTACGGAAAAGCGAACAACGGCGCGTTCGTCAACGAGATCTATGCTTCCAAGCTCGGCGATTTCAAGAATTGGAACAGCTTTCAGGGCATCTCGACGGACAGCTACATCGCCTCCTGCGGCACAGACGGGAAATGGACGGGCGCGGTCAAGGCGCTGGGCTATCCCCTGTTTTTCAAGGAGAACTGTCTGCACAAGGTCTACGGGAGCTATCCTGCGGAATTCCAAATGCAGACGATCCCGTGCCGAGGCGTGCAGGAGGGCTGCGAAAACAGCCTCGCCGTGGTGAACGAGGTGCTTTTTTATAAGTCGCGCGGCGGTGTGTGCGCCTATGACGGCTCGCTGCCGAGCTGCGTCTCCGAGGCGCTGGGGAACGAGAGCTACGGCAAGGCGGTGGCGGGCGGCTGCGGCAACAAATATTACATCTCCATGCAGGATGGCGGCGGAGCGTGGAGCCTGTTCTGCTTTGACACCCAAAAGGGCTTTTGGCACCGTGAGGACGCGCTTCAGGTGGATGCCTTTTGCACGGCGGGCGACGAGCTGTTTTATATCGAGCATGGCGCGCCGTGGATTCGCACCATGCCGAATGGGAAAGGGGAGCCGCTGGAGAAGCGCGTCCCGTGGTACGCCGAGACGGGCATTTTGGGCGCGGACTCGCCGGATCACAAATATCTCTCCCGCATCACTGTGCGGCTGTCCATGGCGGTCGGCACAAGCGTCCGCTTTTTTGCGGAGTATGATTCCTGCGGGAGTCGGGAGCTGCTTGCGTCCGTCACAGGCAATCGCCTCAACAGCGTTTCCGTCTCTCTGCGTCCCCGCCGCTGTGACCACCTGCGCCTGCGCATCGAGGGCGAGGGCGAGGCAAAGCTTTTTTCCATCACGATGACGACGGAGCAGGGGAGTGATCTGCGATGAAGTTAGAGCAGCCGAGAATTCCCACAAACGGCGACCTTTCGGAACGGGTCGCCTATTTGGAGCGCTACCTCTACCGACTTACGAGCGAGCTGCAAATGGCGCTGAATACGATAGAGAGCAGAGCGAAACGAGGAGACTGTGAACAGTGAAGAGTGAAGAGGTTGCGTCTGCGGGGAGTTGTAGCGCGCGGCATCCCTGACATGCCTGTGGGCAGCTTGTTTTGGCTAAGGGCTAAGGGTGAATGGTGAATGACTGAGGAGCGCTCCGCGCGGATTAAAAACGCGGGCGGCTGATAGCCGCCCCTACGAGAAATTTCGCAGTTTACGCCGTAGGGCGCGACGACCTCGGCGCGCCGGTGCAGGCACTTCTAACTGCGTACAAACCTGTTCGTCCGTACTGTCTGTCGCTTGCGCGACACGGCGCGTCAGGGATGCCGCGCCCTACAGCCGTTGTTCGCACCCCACCGTAGGGGCGGCTATCAGCCGCCCGGGGCAGGAACTTCCAACCGCGTACAAACCTACACCCAAAGATTGCCACGGGCGCAAGCGCCCTCGCAATGACAAACAAGACGCCCCTGCTATGTCATTGCGAGGCGCAACGCGCCGTGGCAATCTTGTGCAGGCACTTCCGACTGCGTACAAGCTCCCCCCCCCCATGTCATTGCGAGGAGCGCAGCGACGCGGTTGCGCAGCCGTTCGCGAGGAACGAGCGTTACGGATGCGGCATACCCCTTGCGGGTGCAATCTCGTGCAGGAACCGCCGACTGCGTACAAATCCGTTGGTTTGTACCGTCTGCCGCTTACGCGGTCGGCACGCCGGTGCAGGAACCACCGACTGCGTACAATCCCGTTCCCTCGTCCTGTCTGCCAAATCAGACATATCAAAATTCAAAACCCGTGCGAAGCACACCACAGTCATTCACGCTTAGTCCTTAGCCCTTAGTCATTTACTCTTAGCCCTTACTCCCCCCGTCTCCCAAAAATCAAAAACATACCAAGGAGGAAATCAACATGGCATACAGCTACAAACGAGAAGACCAAGCCTACGGCTATGACAAAGACACGGACTACAGCCAAAAAATGTCCGAGGCTGTAGCTGCCGGGGACTACGCCGCCGCAGCCCGCTACGAGCAGCAGCGCAATGAAAAAATCAAGGGAGAGGGCTTGACGCAGTATCAGCCCACGAACCAATACGCGCAATATCTCCCCAAGCGGCAGACCCAATCCTCGGACGATATCCTCGACCGCATTTTGAACCGCGAGGATTTTTCCTATGACCTCGATGGCGACGCGCTTTACCGGCAGTATAAGGATCAGTATCTACAGCAGGGAAAGCTCGCCATGCAGGACACCATGGGGCAGGCGGCGGCGCTCACCGGCGGCTACGGCAACTCCTACGCCCAGACCGTGGGGCAGCAGGCGTATAACCGGTACCTCGGGCAGCTGAACGCGGTCGTGCCGGAGCTGTACTCCCTTGCGCGCAGCCGCTATACGCAGGAGGGCAACGACCTCTGGAACCTCTATAACGCCTACGCCGACCGTGAGGCGCAGGACGACAGCCGCGAGCTTGACGCGCGGAATTTCGACTATCAGCAGTCGCAGAACAGCCAAAACTCCGCCTACAACCTCGCCATGACAATGCTCCAAAGCGGCATCCTCCCCTCCGACGCCCTCCTATCCAACGCCGGCATCTCCTCCGCAGACGCCCAAGCCATCTATGAAAAAATCACCGCCCCGAGCGATGCCGTCAGAACCGCAGTAAAAACACGCAACGATACCGTTGGCGATCCTCCCTCCGAAACGCCGATCACGGACCTTTCTCAGCTCAGCCCCAACGCGCAGCAGCTTCTCGGCAAGTATGCCAAAGGGTACAATTATGACTACACGGGCTATGAGAAAGACGGCGTTCTGTACCCCAGCGACGCAGTAGTCGAGCTTGTGCAGGCATACCGAGACGGCAAGATTTCCGCGCAGGAGCAGGACTATATCGCAAGCAAACTCGGCATCGACCTTGATGCGAACTACTACATGGGCAATGCCTTTCCCAACGGCTGACGAGGAGGTGACGCTTCGTGAGTTCCATTCGCGAAATGCGAAGCACAACGCAGACCGGAACGATCAAACCTGACGCCGCAGCCTCCTTCTCGGGCGGCACGACGTCCATCCGGAAGCTCCGAACGCAAAAGCTCCCGACCCAAACCTCCGTCAGGCGAACAGCACCAATCGCAGCGCCGCAGCAAAGACTGCTTGATGTGCCGGAGCAGAAGGAAAATTCCACACCGGACACACAGGCGGAGGACTGGACAAAAGCCGGGCAGCGCTTCTTGCAGAATTCCCCAATGAAAAACGGTGCTTCTCCGCAGGAAAGCCAAAACGATGATCTGCAATTCCACCAAAAGATTGTAGCCTATGCGCCGCAGGTACTTGAAACGCAGGATCGTTTGCTGCGGGAGGAAATAGCGGGCTATGAAAACACCGCCCGCGGTGCAGAAGCCACCGCCAGACGGCTCGATGATATCCGGTTTTATTACGGCGGCACGCGGAACGAGGACGGCAGCATCGCGTTTCCAACGGAGGTGGGTGCAGATGCCTATAACCAAGCGCTGGACAGACTCCTCGGTGATGAAACAGAAATGCAGGCATACGCAGCGCGCATCCAAAAGACAGCAAGCTCACGAAATAAGGCATATGATACCTATACCCAAAGCAGAGACACTGCCTTTGCCGCCTATGACAAGCTGAGTCCGGAAGAAGTTAACCGCCTCGCCGAAAACGGAGATACGGCGGCAGCCTTGTATTTGCAGCGGGAGAACGAGGAGGCGCTGACAAAAGCGCAGTCGTATATGGACAGAGGCGGCACGATAGAGCGCGCCACCGATACTTTTGCAGCGGCAGAAAAAGATTATATCATAGCTGTAACGGAGTATGATCAGCTTTGCGCAAATGTAAAGGACAACGTTAACGATGTTTTGCTGAATGAGCTAAAACATCATCCGAGATATCAGGAAATTGAAGAAGCAAAACTGCTCGATGAGGAGTACGCCGAGAAGAACGGGATACTGCCGACATATGATAGATTACTTGCAAAGCTGAAGGAGCTTGGCTATACCGACGAGATGATTGATGGTCTTTTCATCGGAACAAGCTATGGCGCCATTACACTTTCTGATGCAATTGCGCGTAGAGAGATAGCGGAACAAACCCTACATCAAAAGGAGTCAGTTCTGCGGGAATGCGCTGAAATCAAGGATGCTGTTTGGCTGTATCATGTTGCACAAGCAAGGTCGGATGCGCAATTTGAGGAGCTATCCGCTGCGGATACCGTTGTTGCAGGTGCGCTTGACGGCGATTTCGGACGCGCCTACCGCTTCCTTGCAACAATCAGCACAAAAGATGCCGAAGCATACGGAGATGAGCAGGTCAGGCAGCAATATGAGATTTCCGGTGTTGACTTAACATACGCCGAGTTGGCACAGCTTTCAGAGGAAGAACGGAGACTGTTTTTCTATTACAGCAACAAGGGCGACCGCACAATGGCAGAGCTTCTGCTGGTAAGTCTTGCGGATGATCTGAGAAGAAGAGCCGGTGCGGATATGGCTGAGAAACTTGATTACCCGCTCCTGCGCGAGGTGGCAGCGTTTGCCATCGGAGGGAAAAAAGGTGCAGAGGCGCTCGGATACGGGATCGGTTCCATATTTGCGGATATAGATGCTCCCGAGCTTGACGCAGAGGATTATTTCTTATCCTCCTTGCAGGAAAAACATGATCGTACCTTTGCAGGCTATGCAATATCGGCGTTTCAAAACATCGGTAATATGATGCCGTCCGTCGCAGGATATTTGGTCAATCCTTATGTCGGCACAGCCGCGACCTTTTTAAACGCACGGGGAAATGCATACGTCGAGGCCAAACGGAACGGCTATACGCACGGTCAGGCTTGGGTCTATTCCACCTTGGTCGGCGCTTCGGAAGCGGGCTTGGAACGCCTGCTCGGCAGTATGGGCGGTATTGCAAAAGGGGTATTGCCGCAGAAGCTCGCCGCACTGGCACCGACGATCAAAAGCACTGCCGGGCGTCTTGTGAAGGATTTTGCGTTGAATACGGCTTCTGAGCTTTTGGAAGAAAACCTTCAGAATTATCTCGAGCCTGCATTCGCAATGTTCGTCGGCGCGGCGGATCACTATGAAGCGCCCGACCTCGACGATTTCATAGAAACCTCGGTCGTTACGCTGATGACTACCACTGTTTTTGCCGCGTTTCAGGCACCCGGTAAGGTGCGCCAATGGAAGTTCGACGACCAAATGGGAAAATGGGCGGACGCGGCAATGAAAGCGGACAAGAATTCAAACATCTATCAAGAGGGCGCGAAAATACGGGAGCTGCTTGCGAAGGGAGAACATATTTCCGGAACATACATGCAGGAGGTTTTTGCGCGGCTGGGAGAAGACGGTTCAAGACGTGTCAGCGCGGTTGCAATGGAAACTGCGCTGACGGAAAATGCGGAAAGTACATCGGTTGATACGAGATCGGCAGGGCATACTGTGGCGGAGCAGCAAACAATACATGAATATGAGAAATCTACAGATAATGGGCTGCTTGCTTTTATAAAGAAGATACGTGGGTTAAGCGACCAAAAATATCGAACTAAGATTTCTTATATAATTGGGATTGTTACACAGCGGCAGGTGCAGGATGTCAAAATACTGACAGGCGTGGATGTTTCCGAATACCGGAATGCAATCACCGGCGGCGCGATTGACCATATCACCAAACGGCATGGGGCACATGGAATCGCGGACAACAGTATGCGAAATGATGCAGATATTGCAAGGATCGGATATGTTCTGGAGAACTATGACAGTGCTGAGCTTCTCAAAGACGAAAATGGCAACGCGATTCTCAGCACTGAGTGGCAAAATAAGGACCAGACAAAGGCAAAAATGGTCAGATTTGCAAAAAAAATCGACGGCACTTATTATGTCGTCGAGGCTGTGCCGGACAGTGGTAAGAAAACCCTTCGCGTGGTATCTGCGTATTTACAAAAAGATAGCGGAAGTTCGACCCGGCTACTGAACATGGGAGAGACTCCCCCGCAGCTTACGCCCAAGACGCCTGCCGGCATGGCAACTTCCGCTATAGATAGTCTATCACAGCTTACGCAGACTGTCAACACGAAAGACGACCTTGCGGCATACAGCGACAACGCCCTGATCTATACCGCGCTTATTTCCTTAGGCGTCCACAAAGCGGCAGCGGAGTCACTTGCAAAAAACTATGACCCGGCGGATGGCATATCCCCGGAGATTTATGCAAGAGGCGCGGCGGAAGCCTTTTTCTATGGTAAGGGAAATTTCTCCGAAACCGAGCTGCGGAACGGGAACGGTCTTTCTCCCGTCCTCACCGAGCTGCAACGAAGCACGGCATACCGGCTTGGGCAGATCTTTCAAGAAAGGCAGACCACCAAGGAGGAGGCGGCAATTGCGCAGAAAAAAGCTGCCGCGAAGGAATCCGGCAGCGTGGCGCAGTCGCAAAAGGGCAATGTGTATTATGATGGCGACCACAGCCGACTGACCGAACGGCAGAAGGTCTCGGTGAGGGCGCTGGAAAAGCTGGCGCAGGCACTCGGTGTGGATTTTTATCTCTATGAATCCGAGCGGGATGCGGCGGGAAAGCCCATTGGCGCCAATGGGTGGTATGATCAAAAGACCGGAGACATTCACATTGACCTCAACGCCGGAGAGTTCGGCGAGGGTACAATCCTCTTTACCGCCGCGCATGAGCTGACGCACTTCCTGCGGCAGTGGTCGCCGTCGAAATTCAAGGTGCTTTCGGATTTCCTTGTGGAGCAATACGGAGCGAAGGGACAGTCCGTTGCCGACCTTGTCCGTAATCAACAGGCAAAGGCAAAACGAAACGGCAGAAGCTTGCGTTGGATGCAGGCGTATGAGGAGATGGTCGCCGATTCGATGGAGACGATGCTTTCCGACGGCACAGTAATCGAGAAGCTGACCAAACTGAGCGCCAAGGATAAAGGTCTTGTGCAAAAGCTCCTTCATTGGCTCAAAGGCTTTGCCGCAAAGCTCAAACGCGCCTATCAAAACCAGCCCGCCGACAGCGCCGAGGGTCGCCTCGTCGCAGAAATGACCGACACAATCGACCACCTGCAAACCCTATTCACCGAAGGACTTGCGCAGGCGGGTGAGAACTATCGGGCAGCCGGAGGACAAATAAACAGTACGCAAGCGGAAAAAACGGTAGTTTACTATTGCCAACGATCTCCAAAGTTAGTGTCTGAAACTGAGGTAAAATCCTTGCTGGATAAAGTAAAATGCAAAGAAATATCCGGCAATGGCTATATTCCTATTCGTATCAGTACACCCGGCATTGTGCAGGAACGATTATTTGCTGAAGATATTCCAATGGTCATACCGGTTAGTAAAGCGTATCAAGCGATGTCTGTGGATTTGGGCCCGACAAAAGGAAAAAATGTGCGCGGACACGATCTTTCCCCCCAAGACTTGGTGGAAATTATAAAACGCATGGACTCGCCGGACTATGTTTTCTCTCAACCAAAAAACGACAGGGGTATTGAGGTTATCAAATATGGAACTCCGGAGGGAAACATTGCTGTAATTATAGAGTTCAGTAATAACATCAATCCAGCGTACCTGAACGGTTATAAAGGCGGAGCGTACA
>JBJDYD010000105.1:0-9189 GCA_051867015.1 Faecousia sp.
TGCAATTGCAGAGACAGGGTGGAGAGTTGACGGTTGGATGGGTTTGTGTTAGAATGAACACGAAATGACTTCATTTGTCTGCTTTTGTGCAAAAGAGAGGAGTGCTTTGTATGCGAGGTATTAAGACGACAAAATCCAGATTGCGGAGTCGGATTTTTACCGAGGTCGCGCGGCTTGCTTTTGAGGGGTGGGACGCGAAGAAGTTTGAGAATCTGCCTTATAAGATCATCCCCGGGGAGATGGCGCAGTACCGTGACAGTGTGTTTGTCGAGCGGGAGGTTGTTGCGGAGCGGCTGCGTGCGGCGATGGGGTTATCCCTGCGGAAGTTTTGCAGCTATTCCTCCGTCCGTCACGGGATCGATGCGAGCTTGATCGACGAAAAATACTATGAGCCGCCTCTGATTGACATTATTAAATTCGCCTGCAACCGCTGCGAGGAGAACAGAGTTTTTGTGACCAATGCCTGTCAGAACTGCTTAGAGCATCCCTGCATAGAGGTCTGCCCGAAAAAGGCGGTGACTATTCGCAAGGGCGGCGCGTGCATCGACGAGGAGAAATGCGTCAAGTGCGGACTTTGTGTGAATACCTGCGATTATCACGCCATTGTCAAGCATGAGCGCCCCTGCGCGAAGGTCTGCGGTATGAACGCCATCCGCTCCGACGAATACGGCAGGGCGGAGATCGACCATGACAAATGCGTTTCCTGCGGGATGTGCCTTGTGAGCTGCCCCTTCGGCGCGATCATCGACAAAAGTCAGATTTTTCAGACGATCACAGCGCTCAAGAGCGACACGCCCGTTTATGCCGCCATTGCGCCGGCTTTTGCGGGACAATTCGGCAACGTGACCACGGGGCAGATTCGCACGGCGTTCCGTGAGCTTGGCTTTGCCGACGTAGTGGAGGTCGCCGTCGGCGCTGACCTTTGCACGATTGAAGAAGCAAAGGACTTTTTGGAAAAGGTGCCGTCGGAGCAGCCGTTTATGGCAACCTCCTGCTGTCCCGCTTGGTCAGTGATGGCAAAAAAGCTGTTTCCGGAATTTGCACCCTATATCTCTATGGCGCTGACGCCGATGGTGCTGACAGGGAGACTCATCAAAAAACAGCATCCCGGCTGCAAGGTGGTCTTTGTCGGACCCTGCGCGGCGAAAAAGTTAGAAGCAAGCCGCCACTCCGTCCGCAGCGATGTGGACTTCGTTCTGACCTTTGAGGAATTTGCCTCGATTTTAGAGGCGAAGGAGCTTGTGATCTCGGAATGCGCCGAAAGTGAGCCGCTTTGCACGGCGAGCGGGGACGGACTGCGCTTTGCTGTCAGCGGCGGCGTTGCCGGTGCGGTTGAGAACGCGATCCGTGCGATTGAGCCGGAGCGGACAGTCATGACCGCCCGTGCGGAGGGACTTCCGAATTGTAAAAAGATGTTGCAGCTTGCAAAGGCGGGGAAGTATGACGGCTTCCTTTTGGAGGGCATGGCTTGCCCCGGCGGCTGTGTGGCAGGCGCAGGGGTGATCGCGCCGATTCGAAAGTCAACGGACGCGGTTGGAAAGCTGGCGCAGGCTGCAACCTTGCAGCGCGCAAGCGAATCTCCGTTTTGCGGGGTGCTGGACAGCTTGGAGAAGAGCGTATAAGGAGCGGAAAAGATGAAGCTTTTAGTCGTAATAGATATGCAGAATGACTTTGTCACGGGTGTCCTCGGCACGAAGGAGGCGCAGGAGATTCTGCCCCTTGTGAATGAGAAGATCGCGCAGGCGCAGCGGGTGATCTACACCCTCGACACACATGGGGAAGACTATCTCTCCACACAGGAGGGGCGAAAGCTGCCTGTGCCGCATTGCATCAAGGGAACTTGGGGACACGCGCTTGCTGACGGGCTGCTCGTCAAGGACGGAAGCGAGAAGATTGAAAAACCGACCTTCGGTTCCGTTGTGCTCGGCGAAACGGTGCGCGGGATGTTTGAACGCGGCGAGATCGACAGCGTGGAGCTGGTTGGCGTGTGTACGGACATATGCGTGATCTCCAACGCGATGCTGCTTAAGGCGTATTGTACGGAGCTGCCCGTATCGGTAGACGCAAGCTGCTGCGCGGGCGTCACGCCGCAGAGCCACGAAACAGCGCTGAACGCCATGCGCACCTGTCAGATAGACATTGAATAATACGCAACGCCCCGCCGTCGGCGGGGCGTTGCATGTTTGAGAAAAGGTTTTGTTCCTGCTTTCCTATGAAACCACTTGTAGACCGGGGACATGTCCCCGCCGCGTGAAGGAACTACCGACTGCGTACAAACCTTCAGCCGGAGATTGCCGCGTCGCTGCGCTCCTCGCAATGACATGGAAAGGCTGCCCTCTCTGTCATTGCGAGACCCCAACGGGGTCGTGGCAATCTCGAGCAGGAACTATCAACTGCCTACAAATCCTGCAGCCGGAGATTGCCGCGTCGCTGCGCTCCTCGCAATGACATGGAAAGGCTGCCCTCTCTGTCATTGCGAGACCCCAACGGGGTCGTGGCAATCTCGAGCAGGAACTATCAACTGCCTACAAATCCTGCAGCCGGAGATTGCCGCGTCGCTGCGCTCCTCGCAATGACACGGAAAGGCTGCCCCCTGTCATTGCGAGACCCATACGGAGAGAGTGTGGGAAAGAACTGTGCCAGGGCAAGACGCGATTTGTTAGGTTGCGAAATCGTAAGGTGTGGTCTGGTAGACGAAGTAGTTCAGCCAGTTGGAGAAGAGCAGGTTGGCGTGACCGCGCCATGTGACAAGGGGGGGCTGCGTGTCGTCGTCGTTTGGGAAATAGTTTTTCGGCACGGCGATGGGCAGCCCGAGTGCCTTGTCCCGCTCGTATTCGTGTTTGAGCGTGTCGGGATCGTACTCGGAGTGTCCGGTCAGGAACACCTGCCGCCCACCCGCGGTGAAGACGGCGTAAATGCCCGCTTCCTCGGAGCTTGCAATGATCTTCAGCTCCGGCACGCGCTCGATATCCTCACGGAGAATTGTGGTATGCCGCGAGTGCGGCGCCATGAATACATCGTCAAAGCCCCGCAGCAGGATGGGGTGTTTGTATTCCACGCGGTGCGGAAAGATGCCGAACAGCTTTTCGGGCAGTGGATACTTGGGAATTCCGTAGTGATAATACAGCCCTGCCTGCGCGCCCCAGCAGATATGCAGGGTGCTGTGGACATTAGTTTTGCTCCACTCCATGATCTGACACAGCTCGTCCCAGTACTCGACTTCCTCAAAAGGCATCAGCTCGACGGGTGCGCCGGTGATCACCATGCCGTCATAGCGGCGGTCCCTGATCTCGTCGAAGGTCTTGTAAAAGGTGAACAGATGCTCCGCTGAGACATGCTTCGCGATATGCGATTTTGTGTGCATGAATTCCAAATGGACTTGCAGCGGGGTGTTGCCCAAAAGACGCGCGAACTGCGTCTCGGTGTCGATCTTCGTCGGCATGAGATTGAGAATCAGAATTTCCAATGGACGGATGTCCTGCGTGACGGCGCGGGTCTCCGTCATGACGAAGATGTTCTCGCTCTGCAGGGTCGCGGTGGCGGGCAAATCGTTGGGTATCTTGATGGGCATTTCGAAATGCTCCTTTGTGTAATATTATACGGCTTCCAGCGCCTGCGCGATGTCGGCAATCAAGTCGTCGGCGTTTTCCAAGCCGCAGCTCAGGCGCACCAGATCGGGGGATACGCCTGCGGCGGCAAGCTCCTGATCGTTCATTTGGCGGTGCGTCGTGCCCGCAGGGTGCAGGCAGCAGGTGCGGGCGTCGGCGACATGGGTCTCAATGGCGGCAAGCTGCAAATGCTCCATGAAGCGCGCGGCTGCCTCGCGTCCGCCCTTCACACCGAAGGAGATCACGCCGCAGGAGCCGTTGGGCATATATTTTTTCGCGCGCTCGTAGTATTTGTCGCCGGGCAGACCGCAATAGCTGACCCACGAAATTTTTTCTTGATCTTGCAGGTATTCCGCGACCTTCTGCGCGGTTTGGCAGTGCTGGCGCATCCGCACGGGCAGACTCTCCAAGCCGAGGTTGGTCAAAAACGCGTTCTGCGGGGACTGCACGGAGCCGAAGTCGCGCATGAGCTGGGCGGTCGCCTTGGTGATAAACGCACCCTCCTTGCCGAAACGCTCCACATAGACGACGCCGTGATAGCTGTCGTCGGGTGTACACAGACCGGGGAATTTTTCAGGATACTGCGCCCAGTCGAATTTGCCGCCGTCCACGATGCAGCCGCCGAGCGCTGCGGCGTGACCGTCGATGTATTTTGTGGTGGAATGGGTCACGATGTCCGCGCCCCACTCCAGCGGGCGGCAGTTGACGGGCGTGGCGAAGGTGTTGTCCACAATCAGGGGGACACCGTGGGCGTGGGCGGCGTTGGCGAATTTCTCGATGTCCAGCACGGTCAGCGCGGGATTGGCAATCGTCTCACCGAAGACCGCCTTGGTGTTCGGGCGGAAGGCGGCGTTCAGTTCCTCTTCGGAGCAGTCGGGATCGACGAAGGTGAATTCCACGCCCATGCGTTTCATTGTGACGGCGAACAGATTATAGCTGCCGCCGTAGATGGCGGAGGAGCTGACTACATGGTCTCCGTTGCCTGCAATGTTGAAGACGGCGAAAAAGGTCGCCGCCTGACCGGAGCCGGTGAGCATTGCCGCCGTGCCGCCCTCCAAGGCAGCGATCTTTGCGGCGACGGCGTCGCAGGTCGGATTGCTCAGGCGGGAGTAAAAATAGCCGTCGGACTCCAAATCGAAGAGCTTTGCCATTTCACTTGCGCTCTCATAGCGGAAGGTGGTGCTTTGAATGATGGGAATTTGGCGCGGCTCCCCGTTTTTCGGCTGATAGCCTGCCTGAATGCACAGTGTTTCGGGATGCAGGTTTTTATTCATAATTACACCTCATATGGTAAAAATAAAACAGGGAAGCGTTGAATCAGTCCGCAAGAGCGCTCAGTGAGAGATTTTGTCGCAAATTGAGGTTTGAAAACCACGGGAATACTTTGTGTATTTCAAGGTTTTCGAACCGAAAAGTTGCGGCAAAAGATCCACTGAGCGCCGCAGCGGAGGGTTCAGAGATTCCCAACAAAAAAAGGGCAGCACGAAGCCGCCCTTCCGATTCGCCAAAAAAGCTATCGAAGGGCGCAAAACGGCATAGAGACGGCGCAGCGGCTCAAACTCACCGTATGCGTCATGCCGATCACGCCCCTTTCGTTTATTTTGCTTTATTATAATGGTAATTGTTCGGAAAGTCAACCGTAGGGAAAATAAACTGTGTCGGTTTTATGAATTTTTGAAAATTCCCGTCCCTTGACTTGCTTTTTCGGGAAAATTGCAGTATCATATGGATAATCGGGAGAATTTTGGTTCTCCCATTCGGAGGGCGAGAGGCAATGCCGAAAAAGGTATTTCGCGTGATGTACGCGCTCAACTATATCACGCAGGCGGCGTTCTGCCTGATCTGTCCGGCGGGGCTGCTGATTCTCGGCGGCTGGTTCCTGACGAACCGCTGCGGCGTGGGGAAATGGGCGATGATCGTCTCGATTGTGCTCGGTGTCCTGTTTGGACTTTACAGTATGTTCAGCTTCATCCTGAAGACAATGGATCATATCGACCCGACGCAGGAAAAAGGAGGCGGGAAGCGTGAATGAATCCAATCCAACCGCGCAGACCTTCCGCGATATCCTGCCGGTGATGCTTGGCGAGCTGCTGCTGACGGGCATTATGCTTGGGGTTTACGCTCTGATCGGCAGATTTTCTACCAAGGTGCTTTGGGGCGCATTGCTCGGTGCGGGCGCGGTGCTGCTCAACTTCTCCGTGATGATCTTTGCGCTGCTGAAGGCGGAAAAGCGCGGCAGCCCGGAAAAGGGGCAGCTCTATGTCAAGGCGACCTACGCGCTGCGGATGCTCCTGATGGCGGTCGTTCTGATCGTCGCACTCAAGACAAAAGTGTTTGATCCGCTGGCAACGGCGCTGCCGCTGTGCTTCCAGCCGATTGCCGTGTGGCTGTTTGAGCTTTTTCGTAAGAAAGGAGAGAATACACAATGATTGAAGTGACCGGTCCGAAAATTTTATTCTCCTTCTCGTTTTTCGGGCTGTTCGATGTGACGATTACGGAGACGGTACTCTCCTCCTTCCTCGTGATGCTGACACTCGTGATCCTGAGCATATGGCTCGGCAGAAACCTGAAAAAGCGCCCGAGTGGGAAGCAGGTGCTGACGGAGAAGGTTGTCGGGATGCTTTATAATATGGTGCGCGACACGATGGGGGAGCATAATCTCCGCTTTGCGCCTTACATCGGCGCGCTGTTCTGCTCGTCCCTGCTCGGCACGCTGATCAGCATGCTCGGTTTCTTCCGCAGCGCGACAGCGGACATCAGCACGACAATCACTTGGGCACTGATGACCTCGGTGCTCGTGTGGTTCTACAACATTAAAAACAACGGCTTCTTCGGCTGGCTCAAGGGCTTCACGGAGCCGATCGTCGTTATGACGCCGATGAACATCGTCAGCGAGATTGCGCAGCCGATTTCCATGGCGTTCCGTCATTTCGGCAATGTCGCGGGCGGCAGCGTTCTGACGATGCTGATCTATAACGCCCTTGCTGCGGCGAGTGCGATGATTCTCGGCTGGATTCCCAACGCGTTTATCAGCTCGATCCCCATTTTGCAGGTGGGTATTCCGGCTGTGTTATCGCTCTATTTTGACCTGTTCTCCGGCTTTATTCAGGCGCTGGTCTTCTCCATGCTCACCATGGTCTATGTAGGCGCCGCCTGCCCGCCCCCTGCGGAGAAGGAAGCAAAGTAATTTCGTTGGAAGTATGTCATTGCGAAGCCCGTGTGCACACCGGCTGCGGCAATCTTTTATCAGACTAAGGACTAAGAACTAAGGGTGAATGACTGAGGTGTTAGCTTGCGCGAAAGATTTTAAATCAGTGCGAAGCACACAATCGTTTTTCACCATTCACTCTTAGCCCTTAGCCAAATCGAGATGTATCCGGAGAGACGAACAAAGTCATAATTGTAGTCCATTTGCAAAAGCAAACAAAATATAGGAGGTTTCTGTTATGGGAAATGCAATCATTGAAGCAGCAAAGGTGATCGGTGCCGGTCTTTGTATGGGTATCGGCGCAATCGGTCCCGCCATCGGCGAAGGCAATGCGGTCGGCAAGGCGCTCGAGGGCATGGCACGTCAGCCTGAGGTCGCGGGCAACCTGCGTACCAACATGATCCTCGGCTGCGCGATCACCGAGACGACCGGCATTTACTCGCTGGTTATCGCGCTGCTCATTCTCTTTATGTAATCATACCGCGCAATATCCTTTACGAAAGGGGAGATGAGGTTTGCTCTTTTTGGCAAGTGAACCCTTTATCAGCCTCAATATTTGGACATCTATTTTCACGCTGTGCAATCTTCTGATTGTATTCTTCGTCATGAAGAAATTCCTGTTCAAGCCTGTGAAGAAAATGATCGACGACCGTCAGAAGGAGATTGACGATCAGTATGCCGACGCGGAGAAGTCCAAGACGGACGCTGCCGCGCTGAAATCGCAGTACGAGACGCGCCTTGCTGAGGCAAATGCCGAAAAAGAGGCGATCTTGAAGGATGCCTACCGTAAGGCGCAGCTCCGCGATGAGCAGATGCTTCGAGAGGCGCAGGACAAGGCGGCGGCAACGCTCCGCAGAGCCGACGAGCAGATCGCAATGGAGAAAAAGCGCGCGATGAACGACATCAAGGATGAGGTCTCTGTCATGGCGGTGGATATCGCCTCGGCAGTGCTTGCCCGCGACATTAAGGCGAGCGAGCATACGGAGCTGATCGACTCGTTCATTGACCGTTTGGGTGACGACAATGATTGACGCTGCTGCTTACGGAAAGGCGCTGTTTGAGCTTTCGCAGGAGGCGGGTGAGGACAAGCGTGTGCGCGAGGAGCTGGAACTGATCCGCAAGGCGCTGGAGGAGCAGCCGCAGTATGTTACGCTGCTGGACACGCCCGCCGTGCAGACCGAGGAAAAGCTCGGGCTTTTGAAGCAGGCGTTCGGTAATGTACAGCCGCTGCTGCTCAACTTCCTGTGCCTGCTGTGCGAGAAACGCGCGTATTATCAGTTTTCCGCCTGCGCAGACGCATTCGGTGCGTGCTATGACGAGGCGCACAATCTCCTGCGCGCGACGGCAATCACCGCCGTGCCGATGCAGGAGCGCCAAAAGAACGCCCTGTGCGAAAAGCTGGCGCACATCACGGGCAAGACCGTCCTGCTGACGAACCGCACCGATCCTACCTTGGTCGGCGGCATCACGCTCCGCTACGGCGGCGTGCAGCTGGACGACAGCATCCGCGCAAGACTCGACAAGCTGCGCCGCAGTTTGTCTGAAACGATAGTATAAGGTTGGTGAGACCGTGAACCTGAAAATCGAAGATATCAGTAAGATCATCAAGGATCAAATTAAAAACTACGCCTCAAAGACGCAGCAGGACGAGATCGGCTATGTCATTCAGGTCGGCGACGGCATTGCAAAAGTACATGGGCTGGAAAAGTGCAAGGCAAATGAGCTTCTGCGCTTTGAAAATGACTCGTACGGCATGGCGCTGAACCTGGAAGAGAGCTGTGTCAGCGTTGTTATGCTGGGCACGGACGTCGGCATCAGCGAGGGCAGCTTAGTCAAGCGCACCGGGCAGGTTGTCTCCGTTCCCGTCGGCGAGGCGCTCATCGGCAGGGTCGTCGATGCCCTCGGGCAGCCCATTGACGGTAAGGGACCCATTGCCGCGAAGGAAATGCGCCCCATCGAGCGCAATGCCCCCGGCATCATTGAGCGCAAATCCGTCTCCGTGCCGCTGCAAACCGGCATCAAGGCGATTGACTCGATGATCCCCATCGGCAGAGGTCAGCGCGAGCTGATTATCGGCGACCGTCAGACGGGCAAGACCGTCATTGCGACCGATACCATCATCAATCAAAAGGGCAAGGGCGTCACCTGCATCTATGTCGCCATCGGGCAGAAGCGCTCGACGGTCGCGCAGCTGGTAGACACCTTGGAGAAAAACGGCGCAATGGAGTATACCATCGTCGTCTCCGCGACGGCATCCGAGCTTGCGCCGCTGCAATATATCGCGCCCTATTCCGGCTGCACGATGGGTGAGTATTTCATGGATCAGGGCAAGGATGCGCTGATTATCTATGACGACCTTTCCAAGCACGCGGT
>JBJDYD010000106.1:0-9085 GCA_051867015.1 Faecousia sp.
GAGTCGTCGTGCCCTACGGGCTACCTACAGTTTTAAGCGTTACAGGCTACTACAAGAGAGAGTGTGGTTGCCTGCGTTAGTCGGGGAGGAGGAAGGAGAGGAGCTGCCATAGGGTGCTTTCCTCGGCGCTGACGCTGACGGAGACGACGGTGCCGTCGGGGTAGAGGACGCTGAAATGGGTATAGAGGTTGCCCATATCCGATGTGCAGAGGCGGCGTTCGATGACTTCTTTCGTCAATTCCTCCGCATAGAAGGTCGGAGACGACCAGCTCTCCCAATATTCGTCGGGGACGTCGGGCTTCTCCGTGCCATAGTAGTCACGGTCATACTTTTCGATCTCGTCGGCGTGAACTAAACCGCGCAGATCGGCGCATTTATCCACGGTGACGCTCAAATTTGCGTAGCCGTTGTACCATGTTGCGCTCAGCCAGTTACGATCCTCGCCAAGCTCCCGATAGGCTGCCTCGAATTCGAAGCCTGCGGGCAGCGTTTCGGGCAGATATTCCACGAAACCGTCTTCTGCGCGCGCCTGCGGCTCGGTCAGCGTTTCCCTGCGCCATGCGGGGACATCTTCAACCTTGAGCTGATCGAGCTGCAAAACGCCGTCTTTGCGCAGGGATTGCGACACGATGCGGGTCAAAAGCGCTTCCATCTCCTCGGTTCCGCCGTTTGCCTCAAGGCGTGCGCCGACGGCGGTCTCTCCCTCACCGCGCAGAAAGGTGATCTCGATATGGTCGCCCACGCGAAGCGCAGTCACGCCGGTGCCGTAAAAATCACAGGTCGTGCCGCCGCCGTAGACAATACAGGTTGCGGGAATCTGTTCCGGTGAGAGTGTCAGAATAAATTCGCTCTCGCCAAGGGTGCCGATGATAATCGCGCGCCAGACCCTGCCCGTGCCGTCATAGATCAGCTCCGTTTGCAGATTAAGCGCAGCGGGATCATAGCCCTCCCATGAGAGAGTCTCCATGCCCCAAATGCTTGCCAGTGCTTCGTCGGTCAGCTCGCGGAAAAAGTAGCCGTCCGGAAGAGCGATGTCCGCCGCCACTTCGCCGCTGCCCTCGGCGTAGGAGAGCTGCGGCAAGGCTTCCACCGGCGTCAGAGCGGGCTGCCCCTGTTCGCTCGGCAGAACGGTTGTCGGCTGTGCTGCCTGCGCGGTTTGCTCCGTTGCGGGCTGTGTAACGGGAAGCGGTGCGCGGTCTTTGGAGACCCAAACAATCGCACTCGCTGCCAGCAGGCAGATGCAGGCGGCAAGTGCGCCGTAACGCAGCCAACGCTTATGTGCGGACGGCGATTTTGCTTCGAATTCCTCGATCAGTGCGTCGTCGATTTCCCCGACCGCGCGAAATAATGCTTCTTTTTTCATCAGAAAAAACCCTCCTTTATCAAATAGGTATGCAGTGCCTCGCGGCTGCGGCGGAGTGCGGATTTGACCGCGCCCTCGCGCATGGAAAACCGCAAGGCGATATCGCGGATGGGCATGGCGTAAAAGTACCGCGCCAAGAAAAGTCTGCGGCTGCGCGGTTTTTGCTGCCAGAGAAACCGGCTGATTGCCTCGGAGAGCGCCGCTTCCTCGACCGTTTTTGCCGGATTCTCCGCCGCAGGGAGACATTCCTCCAGCTCCTCGATGGAAGCTTCCATCGCCGCGCCGCCGCGCTTTTTTGCAGTTTCCAGCGCGTAACGGTTGAGCGCTGCGTTGCGCGTCAGCTTGCACAGATAGGCGCGCAAATGCCTCGGCTCCTCCGGCGGAATGGCGTTCCATGCGTTGAGAAGTGCGTCGTTCACGCATTCCTCGGCGCTTTCGATGCCTACGATGCCTGCGGCGATGGCGTGCAGCCGCTTGCCGTATTGCTTGAGTGCTGCGTCTAAGCCGTCCTCATCATGTTGCAGGAGCAGGGCGAGAATGTCCTGTTCATCCATAGTGTTTTCCTCCCGAGTGATTGAAAAGTACCTTTCATCCCTATAGACAGGAAAACTGCGGGAAGGGTTCCGAAAAAGTTTTATATGACCGCGTAGGCGGCAGACGGTACGGGATAACAGTCTGAGATTGCCACGACCGCTGCGCAGCCATTTGCAACGTAGGAGCTTTACGGATGTGTCGTATACTCCCTGCGATTTGTGTGCGCACCGGTCTCGCAATGACAAGGGAGGTTGCCTTTTGCGTCATTGCGAGGAGCGCAGCGACGTGGCAATCTGTTTGTATTCCTTGTACGCAGTCGGCAGTCCCTGCACCGGCGCGCCGAGTCGTCGCGCCCTACGGCGGTGGGGCGTTCCACCGTCGTAGGGCACGACCACCGGGCATGCCGACCGCGAAGCGGCAGACAGTGCAGAAGGGCACTTACGGCGAAAACTTTTTTGTCATATGGGGGCGAAATTGTGCGATTTCTCTTGCGAAATGCGGAGAAATGTGTTATATTCCTAAGTTGTGGATAAAATCTATATGAGGCGGCGGAGCGTGCCGCGGGAAAGGAAATTCCTTCATGTCAGATCAGAAAAACATTCGAAATATTGCCATTATCGCCCACGTTGACCACGGCAAGACGACCTTGGTCGATGAGATGCTCAAGCAGGGCGGTATTTACCGCGAAAATCAGACGGTGGTCGAACGCGTGATGGACTCGGGCGACTTGGAGCGCGAGCGCGGTATCACGATCCTTGCAAAAAACACCGCCGTTCACTATAAGGGGACGAAGATCAACATCGTCGATACCCCGGGTCACGCCGATTTCGGCGGCGAGGTCGAGCGTATTTTAAAGATGGTCAACGGCGTTATCCTCCTTGTCGACGCGGCGGAGGGTCCCATGCCGCAGACGCGCTTCGTGCTGCAAAAGGCGCTGGAGCTGGGGCACAAGGTCATTGTCGTCGTCAACAAGATCGACCGTCTTGACGCGCGGATTGACGAGGTTATGGAGGAGGTATTGGAGCTGCTGCTTGACCTCAACGCCACCGACGAGCAGTTTGAATCTCCCACGCTCTTCTGCTCCGCAAGACAGGGCGTCGCGAGCTACAGCCCCAACGAGACGGGCGTCAACCTCGATCCGCTCTTTAACACCATCGTCAACTATATCCCCGCGCCTGAGGGCGACCCGGAGGCACCGCTGCAAATGCTCGTCTCCTCCATCGACTATAACGAATATGTCGGCAGAATCGGCATCGGCAGAATTGAGCGCGGCACGATCCGTCAGAATCAGGAGGTCACGATCTGCGACTACCATGATCCGGAGCACGTCGTCAAGGGCAAGGTTGTCGCGCTCTATGCGTTTGACGGATTGGGCAAGAAGCCGATTACCGAGGCTTCCGCAGGCGAGATTGTCGCCTTCTCCGGCATGGCGGATATCACCATCGGCAGAACCATCTGCGCGCTGGACAAGCCGGAGCCGCTGCCCTTTGTGAAGATCTCCGACCCGACCATTGAAATGACCTTCTCGGTCAACGACTCGCCGTTTGCGGGCAGAGAGGGCAAATATGTCACCTCCCGCAATCTGCGCGACCGCCTGTTCCGCGAGCTTTTGAAGGACGTCTCTCTGCATGTCACCGAGCAGGGCACGGACGCGTTCAACGTCGCGGGCAGAGGCGAGATGCATCTGTCCATCCTGATGGAGACGATGCGCCGCGAGGGCTATGAGTTCCAAGTCAGCACCCCGCGCGTTCTGACAAAGACCATTGACGGCAAGGTTTGCGAGCCGATTGAACGCATGGTCGCAGACGTGCCCGAGACCTCCATGGGCAGTGTCATTGAAAAGATCGGCAAGCGCAAGGGCGACCTCGTCTCCATGACGCCGGTCGGCAGCCGCTACCGTTTGGAATTCTTGGTGCCGTCGCGCGGACTGTTCGGCTACCGCAGCGAATTCTTGACCGATACGCGGGGCGAGGGTATTATGTCCTCCGTGCTGGACTCCTACGCGCCGATGAAGGGCGAGATTGAGCGCCGCAAGAGCGGTTCCCTGATCGCATTTGAAACGGGCGAGGCTTGCACCTACGGTCTGTTCAACGCGCAGGAGAGAGGTCAGCTCTTTATCGGCGCGGGCGTGGACGTCTATGCCGGTATGGTCGTGGGCATCTGCTCCCGCAACGAGGATATGACCGTCAATGTCTGCAAGAAAAAGCAGTTGACCAATATGCGCGCCTCCGGTTCGGATGAGGCGCTGCGCCTGACGACGCCGCGAGTCTTCTCCTTGGAGCAGTGCTTGGAGTTCCTTGCAGACGATGAACTGCTGGAGGTCACACCGAAGTCCCTGCGCATCCGCAAGCGCGAGCTGGATCACGCCGCGAGAATGCGCCAGCTCATGAAAACAAGAAACGGATAACGATGAAAGGCAGCGCCCTGCAGGGCGCTGCTTTTGTATGCAATCGGTAGTTTCTGTGACGACAGACATGTCCCTACTTTCAGAGGAATAACGAGAAAGAAAGCCCCGCAAGACAGGGAGATGAACTGCCTTGCGGGGTTAGAGCGTGAAGCGTTTCGGCTATTTAGTTTGCCTTGTAGAGATAGAGCTTATAGCTGGAGGTCGAGGTGTAGCAGCGGAAGAGCTTCGCGGAGGCATTGAAGCCGAGGTAGTAGCTTGAGCCGCTGCGGTTCTTCATCAGGGCCGCGCCGGTGGAAGAGAGGGACAGCGTCCACTGCTGGCTGGTGTAGGTGAGGGAGGACAGGGTCGTCAGACCATTGGCCTTGTAGCGCAGATAGTTGGTCGAATTCTTCATCCGGACGGAGTAGTAAGAGCCGCTCGGTTCAATGGCATAGACATAGTTGTCGGAGACGCCGCTGAGGGTGTTGCCGCTCACGGTAATGCCTGCCGCGGAGAAGGTCTTGGCGGCGGAAGTGGAGCCGATGCTCGTGCCGGTGTAGGAGCCGGAGGCGTCAAGGACATAGTAGGTGGAACCGGACTTGCCGACCAGGACATATTCGCCGCTCCAGTCGCTCGGGGTGCTGGTCACGAGGGTGTAAGTCTTACCGGTGGAGGGAGCAGTGTAGTTCGGATCCGCAGCGCCGCAGACGGTGCAATAACCGTTGGAGTAGTTGTGTCCGGTGGCGGGGATGGTGGCGGTGCTGATGACTGCGCCGCAGCTATTGCAGGTGGTCGTGGAGACGCCGGAGGTGGTGCAGGTGGCAGCCGTGGTGACCGCAGTGCTGGTAGAGGTGTGGCTGCAGGTCGTGGTGCTGCCGGAGGAAGCGGTATCCTCCTTGTAGAGATAGAGCTTATAGCTGGAGGTGGAGGTGTAGCAGCGGAACATCTTGGACGAGGCATTGAAGCCGAGGTAGTAGCTCGAGCCTGCACGGTTCTTCATCAGGGCAGCGCCGGTGGAAGAGAGGGACAGCGTCCACTGCTGGCTGGTGTAGGTCAGGGAGGACAGGGTCGTCAGACCGTTCGCCGTGTAGCGCAGATAGTTGGTCGAATCCTTCATCCGGGCGGAGTAGTAGGAGCCGCTCGGTTCGATGGCGTAGACATAGTCATCGGAGACGCCGCTGAGGGTGTTGCCGCTCTTAGTGATGCCTGCAGCGGAGAGGGTCTTGGCGGCGGAGGTAGAGCCGATGCTGGTGCCGGTGTAGGAGCCGGAGGCGTCAAGGACATAGTAGGTGGAGCCGGAGACACCGACGAGGACATAGTTGCCGCTCCAGTCGGACGGTGCGGAGGTCACAAGGGTGTACTTGCCGCCGGAGGAGCTACTGCCGCCGGTGGAGGGAGCAGTGTAGTTCGGATCCGCAGCGCCGCAGACGGTGCAGTAGCCGTTGGAGTAGTTGTGTCCGGTCGCGGGGATGGTGGCGGTGCTGACAACCGCGCCGCAGCTATTGCAGGTGGTGGTCGAAGTGCCGGAGGCCGTGCAGGTCGCAGCCGTGGTGACCGCAGTGCTGGTCGAGCTGTGGCTGCAGGTCGTCGTGGTGCTCGAGAAGAAGGTGTAGGTCGAATTTACGGTCTGCAGTGCGTCCACGTTGCCATGACCGGGATAAGTGTCCTCAGAGGAGACAACAATCGGGAACGCGGCGTAGTTGTTTCTTGCGGAGGTGATGGTGGTGTAGTTGGACGGATAGTCCCACTTACCGACGCTGCTCTTCATCGTGGAGATCGCCTGCGCGACGGTCTTGCCCGCGATCATGGAATCAAAGAAGGAAGCTTCCCACTTGTAATCGTATGTAAAGCTGACGGACTGGGAGTAGCCGTATGCAACCTCGACGCCCTTCGCACGCAGCGGCTTCTGCAAGCCGTCGGTCGCCATGCCGAGGCAGATCGCCATCCAAAGGAGGCTGTTGGGAGCGGACTTGGTCATGTGGTTTGCGATGGCGGTGCCGTCCACTTCATAATACTTCATGGAGCCGTTGGAGCCGGCATAGTACGCGTGATTGTCCGTGTAGTCCTCGGTGGTGATGCCGGTGCCGCTCTGGAGGCACAGGTAAGAGGTGGTCGCGCCGGAGGTGTAGTCGCTGCCGCTTGCGTAGTCGGTGCTGCCGTGGCTGTCGAAGATGACGACTGCGCCGTTCATGAGCGCATTGGCGACATTATCAATGGTAGCGTTGGTGGTCTTGTAGAGGGTGTAGGTGCCGCCGAGCGCGGAGGCGATTTCCTGCGCTTCGGTCTGGTACTGCGTGGTGAAGCTGGAATCAATGCCGTAATACGGCTCGATCAGATAGACGTCCTTGCTCGAAGGAGAACCGCCGCGCTTTGCGTAGGAGATGGTCTCCACTTCGACCTCTGCGGTCGGATCAAAGCTTGCGTTGACTTTCGTAGAACGCATCTGCTCGCGGATTCTCGGAGAATAATGGCAGGCAATGCCTTGCTCGGTCATCCAAGTGAAGCTGTCGCCGTTGCGCGCGAGAGAGCCTTCAACATAGTTGTCGGACGCTTTCACCGTGGCAATGACGGCGTCAGTGGTCTGCTTAGCGCTTGCACGTTTGGCGGTGAGCCGATTTTCTTTTGCGGTGATTTCCGCCCAGACTTCATCGACGGCGGCGTAGTCGGCTGCGGAGGGTTCCTTCGCGGTGCGCCCGGGTTTATTGCCGTGTGCAGCAAATGCATTCGGAAGCATGGTAAATACCATGGCGATCATCAGTACAAAGGCAAAAAGCCGTTTCCAAGTTTTCTTCATGAGTTATCTCTCCTTTTCAAATAAAACATCGCATCGGTGCTGCGAAATTTTCCTGAATTATAGTGCAAAAATATCCAGTTGTAAAGAGGTAATTGGGAAAAAATTCATGAATCTTTAAAATATATTAATTGCTACAAAAGAAAGAGCGAATCGCGATGCTTGTTTGTGGAAATATACAATAAATTTTGACAAATAAATGATAGGTGTCGTTGTACATGAAAGCGCTTTCACAAATAATGGAAAAAAGGGACGGTTTTATGTGGATATCTTATTGAATATACGAGAGTATTCATACTATTATATATAAATAAACGGCGCAGCAGTACCGCCGCGCCGTCTTGCAAACCATATGTTGTGCTTACCTGCATTCCGCTTCCTGCATGATGCGCAGGATGGTGTGATCGGTTTGGCGCATGCCCTGACTGGCGAGCATGCCGATGTTGGCGATTGTCTCGTCCACGGAGTCCGCAACGATGCCCTCGCCGCTGCGGAACTCCTTATGATGCAGGTACATCCGATAGCCCATGATGCCCGCGTCCACCGCCGCCGCGATTTTTGCCGCGCAGGAGGGCTTCGCGCCGTCGCAGATCGTCCCGGAGAGGATGGCTACAGCGTTGACGATGGTGTGCGCGACCGCGGAATAGCCGCCGCCGAGCAGGTAGCAGATGCCCGCACCTGCGCCGACGCCTGCCGAGATCGCGCCGCAGTAGGCGGACAGCCGCCCGATGCCGCTCTTTTGGTGGATCGTGACGAGGTCGGAGACAACGAGGGCGCGTAAAAGCTGCTCCTGCGTCGCGCCGATGTGCTTGGCGTAGACGACCACGGGCATACAGGCGGTGATGCCCTGATTGCCGGAGCCGGAGAGAATGATCACAGGCATTTCGCACCCGCTCATGCGTGCGTCGGAGCCTGCGGCTGCGTAGGCTTTCGCCCGCTGCTTGACATCGTCGCCGTAGTCCTCCAGCAGAATGCGTCCGATCTGCGCGCCCCACGTGCCGCGAAGCCCCTCCTCGGCAATGGCGGAATTCGCCGCGACCTGCCGCATGAGCAGCGGCTCGACGCGGGAAAGCTCTACGGTATCAGCAAAACGGAGAATGTCCTCGACGTTGAGGCAGCGCTTGTCCGTCATACGCTCCTCGGAGGCATCCGCAATCGGCTCGTCCCGCAGCACCGCACCGTCGCGCTCCATGTGGACGATATTGGTGTGGTGGTTGGTGATCCGCACGCGTGCCGTGTGGGCGCCGGCATAGCCTGTCAGGTCGATGTCGAGCTTACACGGTGAGCTGCCGCAGGTAATGTCAATCTCGGTACTTTCCAAGTATGCGTCGATCTCGGCAAGCTGCACCTCAGAAATGTCGGCAATGACCTGCAAGTCCCGTTCGGCGTCGCCCGCGACCAGACCGGCGGCGATGGCGGGACGGATACCCTTGCGCCCGCCGGTGTTCGGCACGACGACGCTTTTGACGTTTTTCAGAATATTACCGCTGAGGATGGCGTTGACGCGTTCGGGGAGCTGCCCCAACAGCTTGCGCACCGTCGCCGCGCAGTAGGCGATGGCAATCGGCTCGGTGCAGCCCGTCGCGGGAACAAGCTCCTCGGTGAGAATGGCAATATAATTTTCGGCAATCTTCGGATCAAGCATGGCGCAGACTCCTTTCTTTTCTATCACCTCCATTATATCATATTTTCGAGGCAATGCAAGCGCTGCCGGAAGGGAAGGGGGGTGTTCAGTGAATAGTGAATGGTGAATAGTGAATGGTGAATAGTGAATAGGTCCGCCGTTGCGGGTTTTGCCGGTGTTTGTTGCTTGGTACGCGGTCGGTAGTTCCTGCACCGGCACGCCGAGTCGGCGTGCCCTACGGAGCGGGCTGCGAACAACGGCTACAGGGCAGGGACATGTCCCCGCATAATTGAAATCCGCGCGGAGCGCTCCTTCGTGATTCACTATTCACCGTTCACTTGCGGTGTACCCTTTGTCAAGGACAATTTTTATTAGTGAATAGTGAAA
>JBJDYD010000107.1:0-2039 GCA_051867015.1 Faecousia sp.
CGGCGTGGGCTATCGCATGGGAGGCGCGGTATGACAAAACGCATCTTTACGGCGATTGTGTTGGTCACGGTGGTGATTTTGCTGCTTTCGAGCGCGCTGATCTCGGTGGTGCTGTACGAGGATCTTGAGACGCAGTTTTTTAACGAGCTAAAGAGCGAGGCGCATACCATTGCGGTCGCACTGGAGAGCGGGCTGCCTGCGGAAGGATATCTGCCCGCGCTGGAGCCTGCGAGAGTGACCGATCTGCGCGTGACATGGGTCGCGGCAAACGGCGATGTATTATATGACTCCGACGCCGACGAGACGACGATGGAGAACCATCTTGCCCGCGAGGAGATCGCCGAGGCGCTGCAAAACGGCTACGGCGACAGCACGCGCAATTCCGCGACGATCTCGAAAAAGACCATTTATTACGCCTGCCGCCTGTCCGACGGGACAGTGCTGCGGGTGAGCGGCACGCAGGACTCCGTGTTCGGCATTCTGTTCAATATTTTAAAGCCGATGGCGTGGGTGCTGTTGGCGGCGGTGGGTTTGGCGCTGGTGCTGTCCTACCGCGTGTCCAAGCGCGTGGTGCGTCCGCTGAACGAATTGGATTTGGAGCATCCGCAGAAGGTGGAGACCTACGACGAGCTGACCCCGCTTTTGGAGAAAATTTCTGCCCAGAACCGGCAGATTCGGGCGCAGATGGAGCAACTGCGGCGCTCGCAGGAGGAGTTTGCCGCCGTCACGGGACATATGAGCGAGGGCTTGCTGGTCATTGACGCGAAAATGCGGCTGCTGTTTTGCAACGAGGCGGCAAAGCGTCTGCTGCACATCGGGCAAGCCGAGACGCAGAGCCTGCTCACGGTGAACCGCAGCGCGCCCTTCCGCGAGGCGGCGGAGGAGGCGCTGCAGGGGAAGCACGCGCAGGAGAGCGTCACGCTGGACGGGCGCATTTATCAGCTCATGGCGAATCCCGCCTATGACGGGCAGACGCTGACGGGCGCGGTGCTGCTCCTGCTCGACGTGACCGAGCGGGAGGATCGGGAGCGTCTGCGCCGCGAATTTACGGCGAATGTGTCCCACGAGCTGCGCACGCCGCTGACCTCGATCTCGGGCTTTGCGGAGCTGATTCGCGAGGGCTTGGCGAAGCAGGAGGACATTCCCCGCTTTGCCGACCGCATTTGTAAGGAGTCGCAGCGGCTTTTGGCGCTGATTGAGGATATTTTACGGCTCAGTCAGCTCGACGAGGGCGGCACTACAGAGGAAAAGACCCCGCAGAAGCTGGATGAGCTGGCTTGCGCGGTTGTGCAGCAGCTTACGCCGGTGGCACAGGAGAAGGGGATTTCGATTACGGTGGACACCGCGCCCTGTGAGGTTCCGGGCGTGCGGCGTGTGTTGGAGGAGCTGATCTATAACCTCTGCGACAACGCCGTCAAGTATAACCGCCCGAAGGGGACAGTGAAGGTCACGGCGAAGCCGGTGGACGGCGTGCCGACGCTGATCGTCGCGGACACGGGCATCGGCATTCCCGAGGCGGAGCAGGAGCGCGTATTTGAGCGGTTTTATCGAGTGGATAAGAGCCATTCAAAGGCAATCGGCGGCACAGGCTTGGGCTTGTCAATTGTCAAGCACGCGGCAGCCTTCCACAACGCGGAGATCACGATGCAAAGCGAGCTTGGAAAGGGCACGGAGATTCGGCTCAGGTTCCCGAAGTAGAGGGCAGCGAGGGAACAGGGAACAGTGAATAGTGAAGAGTGAATAGTGAATAGTGAATAGGTTTGCCGCTGCGGTTTTTTCCAGTGTTTGCTGCTTAGTACGCGGTCGGTAGTCCTGTATGAGATTGCCACGACCCCGTTGGGGTCTCGCAATGACAGGAAGGGGTACCTTTTTTGTCATTGCGAGGGCGCTTGCGCCCGTGGCAATCTCTGACTGTAGGTTTGTATGCAGTCGGTGGTTCCTGCACGGGCGGCTAATAGCCGCCCCTACGGCGTAGGAACCAATTTTTCTCGTAGTAGCCTGTAACGCTTAAAACTGTAGGTAGCCCGTAGGGCACGACG
>JBJDYD010000108.1:0-43512 GCA_051867015.1 Faecousia sp.
TAGACGCCGCAAGGCTTTGAGGGGTACTTCAGCGGTTTTTACTGTCAAAAACCCGAGGGGTACTTCAGCGGTTTTTACTGTCAAAAACCCGAGGAACTGCCGCCGTTCTTGCGTTGACAAAAGCGCGATTTCCTGCTATAATAATACCGTTGAGATGAATCTGCCGGATCGCGTTGGACGATGAAGGGCTTTGAAACGATTTCTCTTTCCGTCGGAAAGGAATCGTATGCCCTTTTGCCAATGTGACCGGTCTTTTTTTGCCTAAGAACAGAAAGGATAGCTCTCTTGAAAAAGTCGATTTTAATTTTGATACTATGCTGCCTCCTGCTGCTGAGCGGCTGCGGCAGCACGAATTTAGAGACAGCGTCGGAAGCGGACTCGGAAACTGCCGTGACCTTTACGGACGATTTAGGGCGGCAGGTGACGGTTGACCGCCCGCAGCGGGTGGCGTGTCTGATCGCCAGCTTTGCGGATATTTGGTGCCTCGCCGGGGGCGCGGAGCAGATCGTCGCTGCGACGGATGCCACATGGACCTATTATGATCTGCCGCTGCGGGACGATGTTGTGCATTTGGGTGCGTCAAAGGAACTGAATCTTGAGCAGCTTCTTGCCTGTGAGCCGGATCTCGTCTTAGCAAGCTGCGGCACGGATCGCAATGCCGCGCTGGAAAACACCTTTGGCGAGATGGGGATCAATGCAGCGTATTTTTCTGTGAACAGCTTTGATGATTACCTGCGGATGCTGAAGGTCTGTACACAGATCACAGGAAACGCGGAAAACTATGAGATTTACGGAAGCGCCGTGCAGACGCAGGTGGAGGATGCGCTGCTACGTGCGGACGGCGCACGGCCCAGCGTGCTGTATATCCGCGCGACCGGCAGCTCCTGCAAGGTAAAAAACAGCGAGGGAAGCGTTTTAGGGGAAATGCTGGCGTCGTTGGACTGCGAGAACATTGCAGACCGGGACAGCAGCCTGTTAGAGCAGCTCAGCATGGAAGAAATTTTGCTTGCCGATCCGGACTATATCTTCGTTGTGCTGCAAAGCGCCGATCCGTCAGACGCGGAGGAGGTTCTGGAGATGACGCTTCTGCGCAATCCCGCGTGGGGAAGTCTGACCGCCGTGCGGGAGGGACGCTATTATGTGATGGACCCAAATCTGTATAATCTGAAACCGAACGCACGATGGGGGGAAGCCTATGAACAGCTCGCGGATATTCTCTACCCGGCGCAGTAAGGGCAGCTTTTTGGCGGGGCTATGCGTTTTGACGCTGGCTGCGGCGGTGCTCAGCCTGTGGGTCGGGTCGGTGCAACTGTCGCCGATACAGGTGCTGAACGCGCTTTTTGGACGTGATCGCAGTACGCCTGCCGCGCGCATCGTGCTTTACACCCGACTGCCTCGCACCTGTGCGGCACTGTTGGCAGGTGCTGCGCTGGCGGTTTCAGGCGTTGTAATTCAAACGGTTTTGAACAATCCGCTTGCCTCTCCGAGCATCATCGGCGTCAATTCCGGCGCGGGCTTGGCTGTGGCTGTTGTGTGCGCCGTTGTGCCGACGGCACAGAAATATACTCCATTTGTGGCTTTCGCAGGCGCTCTGGCGGGTGTCCTGCTGGTGACCGGCTTATCCCGCCGCAACGGTGCCGCGCGTACCACGGTGGTGCTTGCGGGTGTCGCCGTTTCCGCTTTGTTCAGCGCAGGTATTGACGCCGTGGTTACGCTGGTGCCCGAAGCGTTAAACGGCGTTTCGGACTTCCGCATCGGCGGCTTTACGGGGGTCACAATGAAGCAGCTTGCGCCGGCAGCCGGGATGATCTTGGTCAGTTTGGTGATCGTTTTCTCCCTGTCGCAGCAGTTGGAGCTTCTTGGACTCGGCAGCGATACCGCGCAGAGTCTCGGACTTCCCGTGCAGCCGATGCGGATCCTTCTTCTGATCTTGGCTGCCTCGCTGGCAGGCGCGGCGGTGAGTTTTTCCGGGCTTTTGAGCTTTGTCGGTCTGATTGTCCCGCACGCTATGCGGCGATTTTTGGGAGAGGACAGTCTGCCGCTGCTTGTGTCCTCGGCGCTGGGCGGTGCGCTCTTTGTTACGGTGTGCGATCTCTTGGCAAGAGTGCTGTTCGCGCCGTTTGAGCTGCCTGTCGGCATCGTACTGGCGTTCGCAGGTGCGCCCTTTTTCCTGTGGCTTTTGTTCCGACAGAGAGGAGGTCGCGCATGATCCAATTAAAGAAGCTTTCCGCGGGCTATGGCGGAAAAGCCGTCGTAAAAAATGTGTCGCTGGATTTTCTGCCGGGTGAGGTGCTGGTGCTCCTCGGTCCCAACGGCAGCGGAAAGTCAACACTGTTGAAGGCTGCGTTGGGGCTGCTGCCGGCAATGGAAGGTGAGGTTTTGTATGACGGAACGGAGATTGGCAGAATGAAGCGAAAGGAAATCGCGCAGAAGGCGGCATTCCTGACGCAAAGCCGCAACACGCCGTCCATTCAAGCCCTGCGCATGGTACTGCACGGCAGATTTCCGTATTTATCCTATCCGAGACGCTACGGCAAGCGGGACTATTTCATTGCGCGCAGTGCAATGGACGCGACGGGCAGCAGAGAGCTTGAGGATACCGATGTCACCTGTCTCAGCGGCGGGCAGCGGCAGAGCGTATACTTGGCAATGGCGCTGGCGCAGGAGACACAGACGGTCTTTATGGACGAACCTACCACCTATTTGGATATCAACCGGCAGTTCCAAATCATGCAGACGGCGCGCAGGCTTGCAAAAGAGGGGAGAGCGGTCGTGCTGGTGCTCCACGATCTTCCGCTGGCACTGCGGGAGGCGGATCGCGTCGCGGTTTTTGAGCAGGGCAGTCTGCTTTGCTGCGACACGCCGGAAGCCGTATTCGAAAGCGGCGTGACGGAACGGGTATTCGGCGTGGGTGTGCATCGTGTCGAAACGCCCCACGGTGCGCAGTATTATTGCACTGCAAAGGAGGCATAGAGCATGCCGTATTTTCCGATGTTTATAGAGCTGAAGGATCGCCCGGTTCTGATTGTCGGCGGTGGTAAGGTGGCGCTGCGTAAACTGCAAAAGCTGCTGCCTTACGGCGGAAGCTTGACGGTGGTTGCGCCCCGTGTTTTGCCGGAGATCGAGGCATTTCCGCAAGTAAAGCTGCGGCGGCGTGTTTTCCGAGTCTCTGACCTTCGCGTTCGCCCTGCAGTGGTCATTGCCGCGACAGATGACGAGGCAGTCAACAGGGAAGTGGCAATGCTCTGCCAAAAACGGCATATTCCCGTGAATGTGGCGGACGAGCCTTCCCAATGCAGTTTTTTCTTTCCGGCGCTTGTGCAGCAGGGTGAGTTCTCGGCAGGCATCTCGACCGGAGGCTCCAGTCCGACCGCAGCGGCTTATTTTAAGGAAGAATTGCGGGAAGTGCTGCCTGAAAACTTGGACGAGATGCTTGCTTGGCTGGAGTCTATGCGCCCAAAGCTGAAAAGCAGAATACCGGAGCAGCGCAAGCGGGCGGATGTGTTCCGTGCCTTATTCAAAGCCTGCATGGAAAAGGGAGCGCCGCTGACGAAGGAAGAGACGGAAGCTTGTATTTGCGGCGCACCGATGGGAAGTGTTGCTTTGGTGGGCGCAGGCTGCGGCAAAGCCGATCTTATCACGGTGCGCGGACTGCGCCTGCTGCGGCAGTGTCAGGCTGTGGTCTACGATGATCTGATCGACCCTGCATTATTGGAAGCCGTGCCGGAATCCGCGCAGCGGCTCTATATGGGCAAGCGGAGCGGTGCGCACGCGGCGGCGCAGGAGGAGATCAATCAAACCCTGATCGACTTGGCGCGTTCCGGTTTGCGAGTGGTGCGCTTAAAAGGCGGCGATCCCTATCTCTTCGGCAGAGGCGGTGAGGAAATGCAGGCTCTGACCGCTGCGGGTATCCCGTGTCAGGAGGTTCCGGGTATTCCCTCTGCGATGGGAATACCGGCTGAGGCGGGTATTCCCGTGACCCATCGCGGTTTGAGTCGGAGCGTACACATTGTCACGGCGCATACCGCAGACACGCCGGACGGGCTGCCCGAAGATTTTGACACATTGGCAAAGCTATCCGGAACACTGGTATTCCTGATGGGCTTGGGGCAGCTGCCTGCAATCACCGCCCGCCTGATCGCGGCAGGGAAAAGCGACAACACACCGTCGGCGGTAATCTCCGGCGGCAATGCGCCATATCCAATGCAGGTGCGCGCACCCTTGTGTCAGATTGCACAGAAGACAAAAGACGCCGGTGTGCGCGCACCCGCTGTGATCGTCATTGGCGAGGCGGCGGCAATGCAACTCTCCTCACAATTGCAAGGCGTTCGGGTTGGCGTTACGGGGACAAGGGAGGTTGCGGAAAAACAGCTGACTGCACTGCGTGCACTCGGCGCGGAGGCAAAGTGGGTGCTGCGGTTTGCTATAAAGGAGTTGCCTACGGAGCTTGATTTGCAAACCTTGTTCGATACGCCTTGTTGGTTGGTATTTACCTCTGCAAACGGCGTAACAGCCTTTTTCCGTCGGATGGAGGAGGAAAAGATTACCCCGTGCTCCTTGCAGAAGCACAAGCTTGCCGTGATTGGCGCGGCGACGGGTGCTGCGTTGGAGCGCTATGGTTTCCATGCGCATCTTTGCCCCAAGATCGCTACCTGCGAAGCGCTGGCGGACGCGCTGATTGCCGCAGCGAAACCGGAGGAATCAATTGTCCTGCTCCGTTCTGCAAGCGGCACGCCTGCGCTGCCGGAGGCTTTGCGTAATGCGGGCTTTTCTGTGCGGGATATCGTCCTTTATGATATGGAGGCGGTTGAAAGTGAAGCGCTGCTGCCGATGGACTTCCTGACGTTTTCCAGCTCCGGCGGCGTGAAGCGGTTCATTGAGCGCTACGGAGAGATTCCAACGGGAATACGCTGCGTCTGTATTGGGAAGGTTACGGCGGAAACGCTCTCCCATTATACGGCTGCAACATTTCTGACTGCGCCAAAGATTTCCGCCGAAGGGATCGTAGAGGCGATCATAAACGATCTGCGTACATCACGCGAGGCATATCACAATAACAATAAATGAATCAGCCGCCGCCCGCGAAGCGGCAGACAGCACAGATAAACAGATTTGTACGCACCCGGTAGTTACACACGAGATTGCCGCGCCGCTTTGCTCCTTGCAATGACACGGCTCGACTGCCCCGGTTGTCATTGCGAGCCGCTTGTGCCGTGGCAATCCTATGTATGCACCATAGAATCATCTCATTCTGTATTGGACCGGCGTATCTCCTTGAATTATATAGAAAGATTCCCGACAAAAGGCGGTCATTTGCCTTTTGTCGGGAATCTATTTTATCCCCAACGGAAATTTTCTTTTCCGGCGCCAAGCTCAAAATGGTATTTTACAATGCCTAAGTCAATTTTGGTGTAGAAGCCTCTTCCAGCACTTGCCGTGACCTTCCCGTCAGCATAGGTCAGAAAGAATTTTTGCTGATTCATTGCTGTCGGCGCGAGCAGCGCTGCGGTCACGCCGTCATTGAACCATGCGGGTGTATCTGCGCTGAGATTGCTGACTTCTGTAGGTGATTTTGTCTTGTGCGCTGCGCCCTGCGTCTTACCGTAGCCGAGCGCGATTACAACGGTCAGTTTTTCACCTTTTTCAACCTGATAGGCGCCGGAGACCTTACTGTAGCTCATTGCGACCCAGCAGGTGTTCAAGCCAAGTGCCTGCGCCGCCAAAACAAGGCGCTCGCCAAAGTATCCGCACTTTTCGTCAAGTTCTTTTCCTTTCTTGCCGATCAGTGCGATGTAGTTAGTGACACCGCTGAATTTTCCGTAGTGCGCCATAAAACCGTCAAACGCCTTCGGTTCGTTCGTCACGAGCTGAATGTGCAGACCGCTTTCTTTGTTGCATTCTTTTATCTCAGCCTGCAGAGCAGCGAGCGCCGCTGCTTCTATCGGTCGGTCTGTGTACTGACGGACGCTGTGACGGCTTTGCATCAAATCAAATTGCTGCATTGTTTTTCCTCCTTAATCCTTCGCGCCGCTTCTGTCGGGATTTGCTATAAGTCCCGGACTTACAGAGAAGATTTCGCTTATCGTGAGGCAGTAGGTTCTTATTGATTCTTTGCCTGCATCAAAGCAGTTGCGAGCTGGTCGGGGCAGGAGGTGGGCTTCATGCCGCACTTGACACCCTTCAGGCGGGAGATCACCTCATCGACGGGCATCCCCTCTGCCAACAGGGAGACACCCTGCGTGTTGCCGCTGCACCCTCCGATAAAACGGATGTTGGAAACGATGTTATCATTGATCTCAAAAAGGATCTTGCTTGCGCAGACGCCGCGCGTTTTGTATTCGTATTGCATTGTTTTTTCTCCTTCGTTTTTTCTTCATTATATCAAAAAAGACGGAATTTGCAAGTCCTCTTGTTTGAGAACAGAGAAAATGGGAATCCTATCAAAAAGTGAGCTCGTTTGCATACGAGACGGAAGTGGGAGGAAGCAATGGAAGAACAGAAAAACGCTGCGAATGAACGGATGGAGGATCTCGGCGCGGGGTTAACAAAGACCGAGCGCGGCTGCGTCTATACGCTGACGATCATCGGTCAGATTGAAGGGCATCAGGTCGCGCCGGAGAATGTGAAAACAACGAAATACGAGCATGTGCTGCCGCTTTTGGCAACCATTGAGGAAAGCGAGGAGATTGACGGGCTGCTGCTTCTGCTGAACACGGTGGGGGGCGACATTGAGGCGGGACTTGCGATTTCGGAGTTGATTGCGGGCATGAAAAAACCTACGGTTTCTCTTGTCCTCGGCGGAGGGCACTCCATCGGCATTCCGCTTGCGGTTTCCGCCAAAAAGAGCATGATCGCTCCGACTGCGAGCATGATGATCCATCCCGTGCGAATGAGCGGTGTCGTGGTCGGTGCGCCTGCGACATATCACTACTTTCAGCGCATTCAGGAGCAGATCACGGATTTTGTGACAGCGAATTCAAAAATCAGCCGCGAGAAGTTTTCGGAGTATATGATGGCGACCGGACAGATTGCCACGGACGTCGGTACCATCGTCTACGGCAGAGAGGCGGTTGAGAGCGGTCTGATTGACCGATTGGGCAGTCTGCATGACGCGTTGGAGACTTTGCACCGCATGATCGCTTCCGCAAAAAATACAAAGCGGAGAAATGTACAAAAGGGATAGAAATTTCCGAATGGATGTGATATAATCATCCGTACGGGCTTTGCAAGTCCAAAAAAGACAGAGGAGACTGCACTTTGAAGATTTGGGAAGCGATTATTTACGGCATCTTCGGCGGCGCGGCAGAGCTTTTGCCGATTTCATTCGGCGGTCACAGCGTAGTGTTGCGCGAGATTTTCAATCTCTCCTCCCTGACGCAGGGCGGCGGCTACTATGTGCGCGCGGCAATCGCGCTCGGCGTAATGGCGGCGATTCTTCTTTCTTTCTCCGCAGAGACGCTTTCCTTCGGACGGGAGCTGCTTTCCACAACGGGGCTGCGGCATCGCAGACGAGGCGAACGGACGAATCCCTTGCTGCGCCGAAGCATTTTTCTCGGCGTTTTTGCCCTTGTGCCGATGCTTTGCACGCTGTTTTTCACCGCCGCTGCGGAACGGATCACGCGGCTTTTGATTGTTGCGCTCCTTTTTGCGCTGAATGGACTGCTGATTTTCCTGTGCTGCCGCAGAAGGATTGGGAAGAAAAACGAAAAAACGGTGCTTCTCTCGGATACATTGCTGATCGGCTTCGCGCGGATGCTCTCCGTATTCCCCGGGCTTTCCTCTGTCGGCAGCTCGATGGCTGTGGCGCGGGCACGGGGGCTTTCTCAACGCTACGCCCTTCGGCTGACCTATCTTCTGACGCTTTGCTATGAGGCGGCGGCGTTCCTTTTTTATTTGATCCGCGCTTTCTGCTACGGGAGCTTCACAGCCGGTATCCTCCTGCCCATGCTGCTGGCGATGCTCTTTTCCGGCGTTGCAGGGTATTTTGCAATTCAATATTTCCGTTATTTGTTAAACCGTGATAAGCTGCAAGTATTTTCCTATTACTGCTGGGATGCGGCTGTGATCACGTTGATCCTTTCCTTGATTAATTCGTAAAGGAGGAAACGCAGTGGCTTCAAAACCGACCAATCAAAAAAAGAATGCTTCTCACGCCTCTAAAGCGTCTGCCGCGCAGAAGAAGCAAATGCAAAATCGCCGCGAGCTGACGGGCGTAATCTGCATTGTACTGGCACTGTTTGCACTGCTATGCTATGTCAACACCGATGCCTTTTTGATCTCATCCTGTGCCGCGCTGATCGGCGGCTTGCTTGGGCAGGTAGGACGCTACCTCCTGCCGTTTATCCTGATCTATGTTGCGGTGATTCTCTTTAAAAGCGGCACCAAACCGGTGAAAATGCGCATCTTTACCGCGCTGACGCTGATTCTGACACTCTCGGCTGCCGTACATATCATTTGCGAAATCTTCAGCGGTACGAACGTTCCGCTCAAAATCAGCGCGCTCTATCAGGGCGGTAAGAATTGGACGAGCGGCGGCTTGCTTCCGGGACTGCTTGCGGAGCTGCTGGAAGCGGCACTGATGAAGGTCGGCGCGCTGATTGCACTTCTGCTGATCCTTGTGCTGCAAATTTTAGCATGTATGCGCATTACGGTTGCCAGCCTGATCGCTGCGATCAAGAATCGCCCGCGTATTCCGGGAAAGGAAACCCCCGAGGAGGAGCCTGAGGTAGATCCTGCGGAGCGGCTGGTAAACCGCGTCGCGAATAAGCATATTGAGCGATATGAAAAGCGTCATGCGGCGCCCGAAATTGATATTCCTGTTGACGACCCGCCCCTTGCGCCGCAGAAAAAGGAAAAAAAGCGCACCTCACGCGTTATGTCGCCGGATGAGTATTTGCTGCAAAAGCAAACGCAGGAGGAGCCGCCAATCATTGATGCCAACGCAAAGCAGGTGACAATTGACGAAATTGAACTGCATGATCCGGAGCCGGAGCCTGTGAAAAAGCCCGCGTCTGCCGCGCCGATTACGCCCGTCTCCGTGATGCCGCCCGTGTCGAAGCCGGAGCAGGAGAAGCTGAAGAAGGGCGAGGCAGAGGCATCCGCGGCGGAGATTTCGCAGGAAATTGAAAAAGCAACCGAGTCTGCGCCTGCCGCGCAGGAGTATGTCTATCCGCCGATTTCGCTTCTTACATTGCGAAAGCAGGGCATGGTTGATGCGACGGCGGAAATGCGCGAGAACACGACGCGTCTTGCCGATACGCTCAAGAGCTTCGGCATTGAACCGCACATTGTGAATGTCATTCGCGGTCCCTCCGTTACGCGGTACGAGCTGGAGCTGGATCGCGGTGTGAAGCTGTCAAAGCTGACCAATCTTGCCGACGATATTGCGCTTTCTTTGGGCGCGACGGGCGTGCGTATCTCCGCGATTCCCGATAAGATATCCGTCGTCGGCATTGAGGTGCCGAATAAAACCGTCAACACGGTCTATGCCCGCGAGGTCATTGATTCGCCGGTCTTCAAAAACAGCAAATCGAAGATATCCTTTGCCGTCGGCAAGGACATCAGCGGCAATTGCATCGTCGGCGACATTGCCAAGCTGCCGCATATGCTGATTGCCGGTACGACCGGTTCCGGCAAATCGGTCTGCATGAACACGCTGATTCTCTCCCTTTTGTATAAGGCGAAGCCGGACGAGGTCAAGCTGATTATGGTCGATCCGAAAATGGTTGAGCTGGGCGTTTATAACGGCATACCGCACCTCTTGATTCCCGTCGTGACCGACCCGAAGAAGGCAGCCGGTGCGCTGCAATGGACGGTCACGGAGATGATGCGCCGCTATCGGCTCATGTCTGAGGAAGGTGTGCGCGATCTCGAATCCTACAACAAAGCGATTTATAATGACCCGGATCAGGAGCCGATGCCGCAGATCGTTGTTGTCATCGACGAGCTTGCCGACCTCATGCTTGTGGCGGCAAAGGAAGTCGAAGAGTCCATCTGCCGCATTGCGCAAATGGGCCGTGCCTCCGGCATCCATCTTGTCATTGCCACGCAGCGCCCCTCTGCCGACGTCATTACGGGCTTGATGAAGGCAAATATTCCGTCAAGAATCGCATTTGCGGTTTCGTCCTCGATGGAATCCCGTATCATTCTCGACACGCAGGGCGCGGAAAAGCTGGTCGGCAAGGGCGATATGCTCTTTGCCCCGCTGGGACAGGGTAAGCCCAAGCGCGTGCAGGGCTGCTTTATCTCTGACGAGGAGGTGCAGGCGGTTGTGAGCGCGATTAAAGCACAAGCCGCCAGCGACTACTCCGAGGAGATTATGGAGCAGATTGAAAAACGCGCGGAGCAGAGCGGCAAGGGCGGTGCCTCCGCTGATGTCGGTCGCGCTTCCGGGGATTCCGACGGAGACGAGCTGCTTCCCGCCGCCGTTGAGGTTATTTTAGAGACGGGACAGGCTTCCGTTTCCATGCTTCAGCGCCGTCTGAAGTTAGGCTACGCCCGTGCCGCAAGAATTGTGGACGAGATGGAGGAACGCGGGATCGTCGGGCCCTTCGAGGGCGCGAAGCCGCGTCAGCTCCTCATCACCCGCGAGCAATGGCAGCAAATGCAGGACGGCACCTATGATCCCAATCCTCCCGTTGAAGAGGAGATTCCTTAAGTACGAAAGAACGGCGCGGAGGCAAGGAGTCTGCGCTTTTCTTCCGATAAATTTGCGTTGCATCCGAAGCTTCGGAGCGACAGCAGGAGGTAATTCTTTTGAAACATGAAAAAATCAACCGCATGGTCAGCATTGCGCTCCTTGCGGCGGTTGTGGTCGTCCTGCAATTGCTTGCGGGCATGATCAAAATCGGTACATTTTCCATTACACTGACGCTGATTCCCATTATTGTCGGCGCAGCGTTCTACGGTCCCTCGGCGGGTGCGATCCTCGGCGCGGTCTTCGGCGTGGTCGTCTATATTGGCTGTGTGACCGGCTCCGATGTGGGCGGAAATATGGTGTTTGTGGCAAATCCCTTCCTGTGCTTCCTTGTCGTTATGGCAAAGGGTGCGCTTGCGGGCTTCTGCGCAGGCTTGGTTTACCGCCTCGTGATGAAAGGGCGTGATTCCGTCTCCCGCGGCGTTGTCGCGGTGATCCTCGCGGGCATTACCGCGCCGGTTGTGAATACGGGCGTGTTCTGCATCGGTATGCTGCTGTTTTTCCGCGGCACACTGCAGGCGTGGGCAGCAGGTTCCGACCTGTTTAATTACATTATTTTCTCCCTGACCGGCGTGAATTTCCTGATCGAGCTGGGCATCAATGTGGTCTTCAGTCCCGCAATCGTCACGATTATCCGCGCGGTTCAAAAAAGCAGAGCTTAAATAACGGCACCCGCCTTCCTTGCAGGCGTTCCGACACCGTCGCTTTTTGCGGCGGTGTTTTTCTTTGCATATGTGGGACAGGCAGGCGCATACAGTGGAGCAGGAGTGAATGGATATGACGGAGGAAGTAAGACAGGCTTTGCGCGTATGCCCTGCGCAGGTGCGCGCTGCCGTGACGGAGGCTGCGCGCTGCCTGACGCCGGAGGAGCTGCGCTTTCGCTGCGGCACGGTGCTGCGGATTTATGCGGGCGGACGCGAAACGGAGATACCTCGGATTTCTGTGACGCCGGAGCTGCTGCAGAGCATCCTCTCTGCGGCGACGGAGCATTCGGTCTATGCGGCGCAGAATACGATAAGGCAGGGCTTTATCACGCTTGCCGGGGGACATCGGCTTGGGCTGTGCGGCACGGCGGTGGAGAAGAACGGAGAGGTAACGACACTGCGGGATCTCTCCTCGATGAATCTGCGCATTGCGGGGCAGCATCCCGGCTGCGCGGATGCGGCGGCGGATTTTCTCTGGACGCACCCGCGCTCCTGCCTCATCATCGGCGCGCCGGGGAGCGGAAAGACGACGCTGCTGCGAGATCTGATCCGCCAGATCTCCGACCGCTTTTTATGGCGCGTGAGCGTGGTGGACGAGCGTATGGAGCTTGCCTGCTGCGTAGGAGGCAGCGCGCAGTTTCAGGTGGGAGCCCACACGGATGTTTTGAGCGGCATATGCAAGCAACGCGGCATTGAAATGCTGCTGCGGACGATGAATCCGCAATGGATCGCCCTTGACGAGATTACGGCGGAGGCGGATGTGGAGGCGATGGTGCGGGCGTCCTATTGCGGCGTGCGCTTTCTTGCCACGGCGCACGCCGTCAGCCGAGAGGAATTGCAGCGCCGACCGGTCTATCGGAAGCTGATGCAGGCGCAGCTCTTTGAAACCCTGATTACGATTTTACCCAATCGGCAAGTACGAACGGAGGTCATGTAGGAGATGCTGAAAACAATAGGCGCTATTTTGGTGATCGGCGCGGCGGGCGGCTTTGGAGTCTCTAAGGCTTTGCAGTTTTACCGTCAGCTGCGTCAGCTTCGTGAGTTTTATCAAGCGCTGGAGCTGCTCAAATGCGAGCTGAACTACACGCTTTTGCCGCTGCCGCGCATTTGCCGCATGACCGCCAAAAGGGTCAAGGGAACAGCGTCGGCGTATTTGCTGCAATATGCACAAAAGCTGGAGGATGGTCTGCCGCGCACGAAAGCGGCGGCGCAGAGTATGGAGGAGGTACGCGGATTAACGCTGCCCAACGACGCACAAATGGCGCTTTTAGAGCTGTTTGAGGCGTTGGGACGCTATGACCTTGACGGGGAAAACCGCCTGCTGCAAATGACGGCGCACCGTTTGAACGCTGCCATGGAACGCTGCGAGGCGGAGAAGAAGCCGCTTGCGAAGGGCTATGCGGTGCTGGGCTTCTGCACGGGTCTGGCGCTTGTGATCCTGATGGTCTAAGCCCATGGACATTGATCTGATCTTTAAAATTGCGGCGGTCGGCATCATTGTCTCGATTCTCAATCAAGTATTGGTGCGTTCGGGCAGAGAGGAGCAGGCGACGATGACGACGCTTGCGGGGCTGGTCGTGGTGCTGCTGATTGTTGTGCAGAAAATCGCGCAGCTTTTCGACCTTGTGAAGAATCTGTTTGATTTCTGATGGAAGTTTTTTTACAAGCGGCAGTTCTTGCCATTGTCACGGTCGTGCTGACCGCAATGCTGAAAAAGACCAATCGGGAGCTTGCGCTGCTGTTAAGCCTTGCCGCCTGCGTTCTGCTCGGTGTTTTTTTGATGCGTTTGGCAGAGCCGGTGGTCGAATTCATGTCAAAGCTGCGCAATCTCGCCGGACTGGACAAGGCACTAATGACGCCGATGCTGAAGACCGTCGGCATCGGAATTCTGACGCAGCTCAGCGCGACGATTTGCGCGGATGCGGGAGAAAACGCGATCGCCAAGCTCGTTGAGGTCTGCGGCGGCGTGCTTGCACTGTATGTTGCGCTTCCGCTGATGGAGGCGGTCATTGACATGGTGGAACAAATGAGCGGAGGCTGAGATGAGACGGCTGATTTTCGGTATATTGCTTGCGCTTTTCCTGAGCGCAAACGCGTTCGCTACAGAGAGCATCGGCATCGACACCGATGCTTTAGATGACGGGCTTTCGGAGGATGCCGAGGAAATCATGCCTGAAATTTCACCGACGGTGCAGGGAGACTTGTGGGAAAGCATCAAATCCGTATTCTTCAAAGCCTTCGGGAAAACGGGGGAGTCCCTGAAAAACGGCTTGCGTCTCTGCGCGATGCTGCTCGGCATCACAACGCTTTGCGCGATTGTTGAGCTGTCCTCCGTAGGGAAGTACGCCGGCGTGATCACTGCGGCAGGCGCGCTCGGCATTTGCGCCACCATTGTCGGCACGGTGCAAACGATGGTTTCCCTCGCGGTCGGTACGGTGCAGGACATTGCGGCATACAGCGCCTGCCTCATGCCGGTAATGGCATCTGCTGCGGCAATGAGCGGCTGTATGAATGCCTCTACTGCGCTCTATGCGGGAACCACGTTGTTTGTCGAACTGCTGCTGCAGCTCATTTCAAAGCTTTTGGTTCCTGCGGTTTTCCTCTATCTTGCCATCGCTGCGGCGGAGGCGGCGCTGGCAAGCGATATGCTCTCGGAGCTGCGGGAGTTTATCGGCTGGGTCATCTCGAAGAGCCTGCGCATTTTGCTCTATCTTTTTCTTGCCTATATGTCGGCAACGAGTGTGATCTCCGGTGCGGCGGACGCGGCGGCCATCAAAGCGACAAAGGCAGCGGTTTCAAGCATGATCCCCGTTGTGGGAGGCATTATCTCCGACGCCTCGGAGACGCTGCTTGCAAGCGCGTCTATTTTGAAAAGCTCCGTCGGCGTTTTCGGGATGGTTGCTGTGGTTGCGACCTGCCTTGTGCCCTTCCTGCGCGTCGGGATACAGTATTTGCTGCTCAAAATCACGGCGGCGATCAGCGGAACGGTTGGACTGCCGAGCCATATCAAGCTTCTGAAGCACTGTGCGACCGCGATGGGGTATCTGCTTGCCATGTGCGGGACAAGCGGGCTGCTTCTGCTGATCTCCTCGGTTTGCTTTATGAAGGTGGTGGCTTAATGGAGACGGTTCGCAGCTATTTGATCTCGCTTGTGGCGGTTTGCATGCTTGCGGTGCTTGCCTCGGTACTGGTGCATGGCTCGCCGATCCGCAAATTCGTTCGTTTGATCGGCGGGATCCTCGTACTTCTGGTTGCTGTCTCGCCGCTCCTCTCCGTGGACACGGAAAGGCTTTCCGAACAGCTGAAGGAGATCTGCGAGGCAAATTCCTTTGATACGAGCGCCGTTGAAGAGAAAACGCACAGCGTCCTATCGGAACACATAAAACAGACCACGGAGACATACATTGAGAACAAAGCGGCAGAGCTGGGCGCTGCGATTCAAGCGGAGGTGACGCTGACGAATGATGAGTATCCCGTCCCGCAAAAGGTAAGGATTATCGGCACGCTGACTGCCGAACAGATTTCGTCTCTGGCTGCGTATCTGACGGATTCGCTTGGAATCGCACCGGAAAATCAGGAGTGGAAGCTATATGGTACGAGCGAATGAGATCACGGGAAAAGTGCTGAAGGTACTGAAAAAATACAAATATGCGGTGCTGATATTGCTGCTTGGCATCGCTTTGCTGCTGCTTCCGAGCAGCAAAAAGGAGACGCAAACGCAAACCGCCGAAGCTCCGCAGACAACGGCAGACGACGACGCCTACGCCGCGGAGACGGAGCAGCGGCTGACGGAGATGCTTTCCAATATCGAAGGCGCGGGCAAGGTGGAGGTCATGCTGACGCTGCGCACGGGAAGCCGCACGCGATATCTGACGGATACGCAGAATTCCGAGGAGACCTCAGACAGCGGAACGCAGCGCACATCGGAACAAAAAACCGTGATTTTGTCCGAGGGAAGCGCATACGATAAAGCAGCGGTATCCGCCGTGGACTACCCGCTCTTTCAAGGCGCGCTGATTGTCAGCGAGGGTGCGGATTCCGCCTCGGTCAAGCTCGCGTTGACGCAGGCGGTCGCCGCACTGACCGGCTTGAGCAGCGACCAGATCACAGTTGTCAAAATGAAATAATGGAGGAATCGCAATGAAAACATGGAAACGCAACGCAGTGATTGCCGGAGTGCTTGTCTTGGTATGCGCGGGCATATACCTTAACTGGCTCTACGGCGGCAGCACACCGGAACTGACGCAGACGCTGGACGCGGATAAGGTGCTCGGAGAGGCCACGCTTGTCCTCAACGACACAACTGCGCAGAGTGATACGGAAGCGCTTGCAAGCAACACGCAGGACAGCAGCGAAGCTTTTGCACAGATGCGCCTGTCAAGGCAAAATGCGCGCGACGAAGCCGTGACGCTTTTGCAGGAGACCATCGCCTACGCAGAGGGAAGCGACACTTCCGAGACGAGCCGCAAGTTAGAGGGGATTATTGCCGACGCCTTGGCGGAGTCACAGATTGAAAGCCTTGTGATCTCTAAGGGATATACCGACTGCGTTGCCTACATTACGGACGAGGGAATCTCCCTCGCGGTTGCCGCGCCCGAAGAGGGACTGACCCAGAGCGATGTCTCCCTCCTTGCCGACATCGTCCTGTCGCAGACGGATTACAAGCTCAGTGATATTCATATTGTCGGAGTGGAATAAAGGTATTGTTTTTTGAGAAAAATGTGATAGAATAGAGGGGAACAACTACGAAGGGAAGGTCATAGCAATGGCAGAAAATAAAGATTATCTCGTTCAGGAACAGGAAAACGGCAGCATCCTCATTTCCGAGGAGGTCATCGCCTCCATCGCGTCGCTCGCCGTGCGCGAGGTGGAAGGAGTCTACGGGCTGAGCATGACGCAGACACTCGATCTTTCCAACATCCTCGGTAAGAAGAATCTCCGCAAGGGCATCCGCGTTGCGATCACCGAGGAGGGCGTGACCATCTCCTGCAACCTCATCGTTAGAATGGGATCTGCGGTAATGACCGTTGCGCAGAGCGTGCAGACGGCGATTGCCGATGAGGTTGCCGCTATGACGGGCGTGCGTCCGCTCCGCGTGAATGTGAATGTCTGCGGCGTTGCCGTTCCTAAGACTGCCGCGAAATAAGAAAAGCTTCTTTTTGGGGTGCTGACATGTCAGCACCCCTGAACCGCATACATAAAAGGAGAGACTTATGACACGCTCAAATGCCAGAGAACTTGCCGCACACCTAATCTATGAGTTGGATTATACCGATGAGACGCCGGAGCAGGCAATTGAATCCCGTATGGAGCGCGGATACTATGACGCGCTTGCCGGGGAAAACGAGGTCTATGCTGAGCGCCCGAGTAAAAAACAGATGGCGTATATCACAGCCTGTGTCACGGGCGTTGCCGAGCACGCGCAGGAGCTGGACGCGCTGATTGCCAAGTATTCCATCGGCTGGAATCTGCACCGTATTTCCCGCTTTACCAAAGCGGCGCTGCGCCTTGCGATCTTTGAGATCCTCTATGTTGATGACGTCCCGACGGGCGTTGCCATCAACGAATGTGTCGAGCTGACGCGCAAATACGAGGAGGCGGAGGTCGTTTCCTTTGTTAACGGAATTCTCGGCTCCTTTGCCCGCTCGCTGAAGGAGGAGCCGCAATGACCGTTTTGGCGTTCGACACGAGCAACTATACGACCTCCGTCGCCGTCTTTGACGGGGAAAAGGGGCATAATGTCTCCCGTCTGCTGGATGTGGAGCGGGGAAGTCTCGGGTTGCGCCAAAGCGACGCGCTTTTTGCCCATATAAAACGCCTGCCGGAACTGACCGACAGGCTGTTTTCGGATATTGGAAGGGGAAAGCTCGATGCCATCGGCGTCAGCACGCGTCCCCGTGCGGTAGAAGGCTCCTATATGCCCTGCTTTTTAGCGGGAGAGTCCCAGGCGCGGGTCTTAGGTGCGGCGCTTGACGTGCCCGTCTACGCCTTTTCCCATCAGCAGGGGCATATTGCCGCCTCGCTGTCCTCGTCTGAGCGAATGGAGCTGATGGGTCAGCCGCATCTTGCGTGGCACCTTTCCGGCGGGACGACGGAGCTGCTGTATGTTACGCCGGAGGGTGTGAGCGTCCACGCGGAGCGGATCGGCGGCACGACGGATATCTCTGCCGGTCAGCTCATTGACCGCACGGGAAAGCTCCTCGGACTGCCGTTTCCCTCGGGCAAGCAGTTGGACGCCTTGAGTAAGGATGCGTCGGACAAGCAAACCTTTCGCGTGAAGGTGCACGGGGCGGAATTCTCCCTCTCCGGCGTGCAGAACAAGGTGGAGGCTTATCACAAAGGAAATGATGCGGAGACCGCAGCCTACGCGCTGCGCTGCCTGATCGGCGCAATCGTCGAGGCGACGAAAAACGCGCTGCGCGAGTATCCCGTCTCTGCCGTGGTCTTTGCGGGCGGCGTTGCGTCGAACAGTATGCTGCGCAGCGCGTGCGCGGGACTGCCCGCAGTTTTCTGCCCGCCGCAGTACGCGACCGACAACGCGCTCGGCACGGCGGTCTTAACATGGAGGGCGCATCATGCAGCAGCCGATTTATGAAGTATCACAAATCAACGAATATTTGAAGCTCCGCTTTGAGGAGGACGAATTCCTATCCAATCTTCTCATTCGCGGAGAGATCAGCAATTATAAGCTCTATCCGTCGGGACATCATTATTTTTCCCTGAAGGACGCAAACGGCGCGATCCGCTGTGTTATGTTCAAGGGAAACGCCTTTCGTCTGCGCTTTCGCCCGGAGAACGGCATGAAGGTCATCGCCTGCGGGCGCGTCTCCGTCTTCCCGCGCGACGGCGCTTATCAGCTCTACTGCACCGATCTGACACCCGACGGCGTAGGCGATCTGCATGTGGCGTTTGAACAGCTCAAAGCGCGCCTACAGGCAGAGGGCTTGTTTTCTGCCGCACGGAAAAAGCCGTTGCCGCGTTTTCCGCATCGGATTGCGATTATTACCTCTTCGGCGGGCGCCGCGCTGCGGGACATGCTTCGTATTTTGCGCAAACGATATCCGCTGACGGAGGTGAAGCTGCTGGGCGTGCGCGTACAGGGTGAAGAAGCACCGGCGGAGATTGCGGGCGCGATCCGCTATGCCAACCGTTACCGCGTTGCAGACCTCATCATCACGGGGCGCGGCGGCGGTTCCATTGAAGACCTTTGGGCGTTTAACGACGAGCGCGTCGCCTATGCTATCGCCCGGTCCGAGATCCCCGTGATTTCTGCCGTCGGGCACGAGCCGGATGTGACAATCTCAGATTTCGTCGCTGACCTGCGCGCGGCAACGCCGTCAAACGCTGCGGAGCTTGCTGTGCCGGATCAGATGGAGCTGCGGCAGGCGCTTGCGGCAAAGCAGGCAATGCTCCTTACGCTGATGAGCAAGCGGCTCAAGCAGGAACGCCAGCGTGTGAATGCCTTGGCGCAGACAAGAAGCCTCAAAAGCCCGATCAACTATCTGAATGACCGCCGTATGGCGCTGGACTATACGCACCGCAGACTTTGTGCTGCGTCCGCTTCTCTGCTCAACCGCAACCGAGAGCGCTACGTTCGCCTTGCCGCGAAGCTGGACGCGATGAGTCCGCTCAAGGTCTTAGGGCGCGGCTACTCAATGGCATTAAATGAAAACGGACAGCTGATCAAAACCATTCACGCCGTGTCCGTCGGCGAAACGCTTACCGTCAGTCTTGCTGACGGCAGAGCCGTTACGGAAGTAAGGGAGGTAATCGAATGAACCGGGAATCTCAGACCTTTGAACAGTCTTTGGGAAGACTGGAAGAAATCGTAAGACAAATGGAACGCGGTGATGTGCCGTTGGAGCAGGCGCTGTCCCTGTTTGAGGAGGGCACTGCACTGGTAAGCTCCTGCACAAAGCTGCTCGACGAGGCGGAATTGAAGGTCGTACAACTCACCAAGGGCGCGGACGGTACGCCGCAGGAAACGGAGTTTGCAGATGGAGAGTGAATTAAAACGCTACACTGAGCGCATTGAGGCGTATCTGCAAGAATGCTTTACGGACGATGCGCCGCAAAAGGAGCTGTTTGAAGCGATGCGCTACAGCCTTCTTGCCGGAGGAAAGCGCCTCCGTCCCGTATTGACGCAGGCGTTTTGCGAGCTGTGCGGCGGAAACGCCGAGGAAGCGCTGCCCTTCGGCGCGGCGATTGAGATGGTGCATACCTACAGCCTCATTCATGATGATCTGCCCTGTATGGACAACGACGATTTCCGCAGAGGCAAACCGACCAACCACCGCGTTTACGGTGAGGCAACGGCGGTTTTAGCGGGCGACGCCCTACTCACTGCGGCGTTTTCCCGGCTTGCTGAGGCAAAGCTCCCGGCGGAGCGGATCGTGGAGGCAGTAAGGGTGCTCTCCCTCTGCGCGGGAGAATTAGGCATGGTCGGCGGTCAGGTGCTGGATATGGACGCGGAAGCGCGCGAATGCACCGAGCAGGAGGTCTACGATATCCAATCGCGAAAAACCGGCGCGCTCATCAGTGCCGCCTGTCAGCTCGGCGTGATTGCAGCAGGCGGAAGCGAGAAGCAGCAGGCTGCGGCAAGCGTCTATGCGGAGTCCCTTGGGCTGGCATTCCAAATCGAGGATGATATTTTGGATGTCGTCGGAGATGCCAAAAAGCTCGGCAAGGCGGTCGGCGTGGATGAAAAGAAGAATACCTTCGTCCGTCTTTACGGCGTGGAAAAATGCCGCGAAATGATAAAAATAGAGACGGACAAGGCGATTGCTGCCCTTTCCGTCTTTGAAACGCCTGATTTTTTAACGGAGCTTGCGCGGGCGCTTGTCTCCCGTGACAGATAGAATCTTTTAGACATAAGGACTTGCCGCCTCTGAATAGGCTGTTTCGGAGGTGGTTTGATGCTGGGCGCCGCCGTATGGCTGACCATCAGCAGCATTCTCTACTCCCTCCGCCTGTCGAACGGGAGCGGCTCGTTTCCGAAGCCCTTGAGCGCAAAGGAGGAGCAGCACTATCTGGAACTGGCGGCACAGGGAGATCTGAATGCCCGCAACATACTCATCGAGCGAAATTTACGCCTTGTGGCGCACATTATGAAAAAATACTACACGCAGACCGCGGATCAGGAAGACTTGATCTCCATCGGAACCATCGGGCTCATCAAAGGCATTTCTACCTTTGATGCGTCGAAGGGCGCGCGGCTGGCAACCTATGCTGCACGATGCGTGGAAAACGAAATATTGATGTATTTCCGCGGACAGCGGAAAAGCGCATCGGATGTATCTCTGTCGGAATATATTGAAACAGGGAAGGACGGTACGGCGCTTTCTCTGATGGATGTGATCTGTTCGGACGAGGATTTGTTTGAGCAGATGTCCGACAAGGAGGTCTATGCCAAGCTCTATGAGAAAATTGAAGAATGTTTGACACCCCGCGAGCAACGCATTATTACCCTCCGCTACGGTATCGGCAACCGCAAACCGCTGACACAGCGCGAGATTGCCGATCTGTGCGGCATCAGCAGGAGCTATGTCAGCCGTATCGAGAAAAAAGCACTGCAAAAATTAGAAAAGGCACTGTCAGAATAGGAGAAAAACACCATGCACGCATGGAAGCACTTTTGTACCATCACAAAGCACCGCTGGAAGGTGCGTGGCGGCTGCTTCCGCGTCGGGCTTTACTGGCGCGGACTTGTACACGACCTTTCCAAGTATTCGCCGAGTGAGTTTATCAGCGGCGCAAAATACTATCAGGGAACCCGCAGCCCAAACTCCCGAGAGCGCGAGGTCGTCGGCTATTCTGCCGCGTGGATGCACCATAAGGGCAGAAACAAGCACCACTATGAATATTGGACGGACATTGATATCAAAACGCACACGTATCAGCCCGTTCAGATGCCGCTTAAGTATTTTATTGAGATGATCACCGACCGCGTCGCCGCCTGCAAGACCTATCACGGCAAAAGCTACCGAGACGGCGACCCGCTGGAGTATTTTCTGCACGCCGCTGAGGGGCGCGACAGCGAGATGATGCACCCGCAGACGAGACGGGATTTGGTGTTCGTTCTGACGATGCTCCGCGACAAAGGGGAAAAAGAGACCTTCCGTTTTCTGCGGTCGATGCGAAAATCAGAGCAGCCCATCTGCCCGCCGGATACGGATGAGGCAGGTTAAAATGCCTTGCGCTGTGATGCCTCTCAGAGCGCGACAGCCGTAATGCCATGCAGAATGACGGACGAGTCACAAACCGGCTTGCCGGCGCTTTCTGCTGTTCAACGTTAAGCTTTTTGACAGAAGATATCATGAAAGAGGTACGCTATGGTGGAATATGATAATATCCTCGCAACGCAATTTGCGCTGGACTATCATTGCAAAGCGGAGGATTTCTCAAGCACGGACACACTGGTTACGGAATATGCTTTTCACCCCAATGCGCGGAAGCGAGCCGATTGCGGGCTTCTTTCTATCCTGTCCTATTGCGGGAAATTAGTCATTACTGCCGCGCCTGCGTTGAAACCATGGTGTGAGGAGACGCTTGCAAAACATATTTCCGCACAATGGTGCTTTGAGGCAGGCAGCCTGATCGGTATCGACCGCAAGCTTGCGGAATTCGGCTACGGAATTGATCAGGCGCATCTCTTCTTTGTGCCGCGCTTTCCGATGCCTCGTGAGGAATACCCGGTAAAAATCATCGGCAAAGCGGAAATTGCCGCGCTGGAAGAGGATGAACGGATTGACGAAGCTTTCCTTTTTCAGGATTATATTGAGGACATTCTCGGCGCTGCCTGCTATGACGAAAACGGCGCGCTGCTTGCCGTTGCAGGCGCCACCGCCAACAGCGAGCTGATGTGGGAAATGGGTGTCAATTCCTTTTCCGAGGGAAGAGGCTATGCAAAAGCAGCCCTCGCCGCATTGACGAACGAGATCTGCAAGCAAGGGAAGCTTCCGTTCTATGGTACCGCACTGTCGCACATCGCCTCACAGAATTTAGCGCTTCGCATTGGGCTTGTGCCCGCTTTTGCCGAACTGACAACCATAAAACTGGATTAGTGCTTCCTGCCCGACGGACATCGCAACGCTGAGAAAAAGCAGCATCCGTGTGATTTATCATCATACGGATGCTGCAAGTATTTTTACAGGCTGTGCAAGGCAAAGATTAAAAGGTTGCGACCTCATCGGCTGCGGGCTTGGCAGGCTCGACGGAGATTGCCGTCAGGATCGGACCGGTGCCGCGATAGAGGGCATGGAAGCGCGTTTCTACCGTTGCCGTCACCATGACCCACTGGCGGGGGTGCAGCTCGGCGGATTTTGCATACTTGCAGGGCATTCCCATAAACTGAATGTCCTCCACACAGCAGGTCATCACAAAGCGACCGGGCGCGAAGTAGCCGTCGCGATCTTTTTTTAACCGCGCGACCTGCGCCTTAAAGCGGACGGTTTTACCGTTGTACTTTTTCGGCTCCTCATTGATGTCGCGGAACCAGAGCGCGTAATCCTCGTCTGCGATCTCGATCACGGGCGCATGGATATCAAAGGGAAGCGGATCCTCGATTTCATCAAATTCCGTCCTGCCGTCTGTGTATTCGTAGAGAATGCCGACTCTGCGGTTGAGGGCGCGGGCGAGTTTATGCAGCGGCATGATATCCGTACCGGCGGGCAGACGGTTGAAAACGACCATCTCGCAGCCGGACAGCTTGTCCACAACCAGCGAACGGAGGTTGGAATTATAGCTTTGGATTGTCGTGCCGTCTGCAAACATGACCTCCTGCGCAATCTGCCAGTCCTGCGGCATTTTTTGATAGAAGTCCCCGACAAGCTGCATCCCGTTCAGCTCCACAACCACGCGTTCCGCGTGATGCTTTTGCAGCAGGGCGGCAAGCTCCTGCGTTGTGATCTCGTCCTGCGCTATGACCTCGGGATAGACCTTTTGATAGGGATAGGCGGAGATATCATATTCCTCCTCGCCCTCTTCACAGATGAGCAGGAGGGTGCGCTCGCCTGCGTTAAAGCGGGTGTCGCACAGTGTCTCCTGAATGAATTTCGTTTTGCCGGCATCCAAAAAGCCGGTAAACGCATAGACCGGAATCGGCATTGCCTTTCCTCCTTATACGCCGAACAGGGCGGCAACGGCGGCTTCGTTCAGCTTTGAGCCGATCACGCACAATCTGCCGGTAACCTCTGCGGTGCCGCTTCTGACATCCATTTCGCCCGGTACATGGTCAAAATGCAGCCATGTGCCGTCCGTTGCCTGTACAATCCCCTTGGCGCGCAGAACGATACCGTAAGCCTCCTCATTATCCAATGCGGAGAGTGCCGCCTTGATCTCCTCCGCGGTGAACTTCTTGTGCGTCTCAACGCCCCAGCTCTGGAAGATCTCATCGGCGTCGTGACCGTGATGATGGTGGTGATGATGCTCGTGCTCCTCGTCATGGTCATGATGGCAATGCTCGTCATGGTGGTGATGATGCTCGTGCTCCTCGTCGTGGTCATGATGGCAATGCTCATCATGGTCGTGATGATGCTCGTGCTCCTCATCGTGGTCATGATGGCAATGCTCATCGTGGTCGTGATGATGCTCATGCTCCTCGTCATGGTCGTGATGGTGATGTCCATGGTCGTGGTGGCAGCAGCAGTCGTCCTCCTCGTCTTCCTCTTGCGCGCGGGCATGCTCGATCATCTCGGAAAGCTCGTCCGTCAGAGAATGCTGATGCTGCATGGCTTCCAAAATCTGCTTGCCGTTCAACTGCTCCCACGGGGTTGTGATAATGACCGCCTTTTGGTTGTGCTCCCGCAACAGGGAAATTGCTGCGTCTAACTTTTCCTCTGAGATCGTCGCCGTGCGGCTGAGGATGATGGCAGAGGCTGTCTCGATCTGGTTGGAGTAGAATTCGCCGAAGTTCTTCAAATAGACCTTGCACTTTGTAGCGTCTGCAACGGTCACAAAGCAGCCGAGCTGCACATCTTCCGCCGCCACGCGCTGCACTGCGCCGATGACGTCGCTGAGCTTACCGACGCCGGACGGCTCGATAAGAATACGGTCGGGGTGATATTCGGAAATGACCTGCTGCAACGCTTTGCCGAAATCGCCGACGAGGGAACAGCAGATGCAACCGGAATTCATCTCATTCACCTGAATGCCTGCATCTTTCATGAAACCGCCGTCAATGCCGATCTCGCCGAATTCATTTTCAATCAGCACGATCTGTTCGCCGACATACGCCTCGCGGATCATCTTCTTGATGAGTGTGGTCTTGCCCGCTCCTAAAAAACCGGAATAAATATCAATCGTGGTCATAAATCTCTATACTTCCTTTCCAATGATAACTCTCGACCCTCCGCCGTTCCGACGGGCTTGTCTTTGAATCTCTAAACATATATTATAACACAATTTTCCTAAATACGCAAGCAAAACAGGACTTTATTTTGCGTCTTTGAAAAAGCAGTTGCATTTTTTCAGCAAGCTGGTATACTGTAAAGTAATGAGGAAGGGACGGTGAGCTGCGTTTTGCGGATTCGAGCGTATTTTTCTGCGGAAAAACTGAAAAAGCAATGGAGCCGCGAAAACTATCGCATCTTACTTCTGTACCTTTTATTTTCCGTTCTCCTTAACGGTGTGATCGAACTGTTGGCGCGCCGCTCCCTGCTTGACACCTTGTCCTTCTGTATCGGCAAGCCGTGGGTGTTTCTCTACGGCGCATTTCTGATCTTCACCGTTTTGTCCTTCTCACTGCTGTTTCACAAACGACGCTTTTGGTTTTTGCTGCTTGCGGCAGTTTGGTTTGGGCTTGCCGTGACGGATTTTATCCTGTTGACCTTCCGTTCCATGCCGCTGACCGCATCCGATATTTGGCTGCTGGCATCCGTTCGGGATATTTTTGAAAAGTACCTCAGCCGCGTTGAACTGTTTTTCTTGATTTTAGCAATCGCTGCCCTTCTCGGCTTGATCTTTTTCTTTTGGGCGCGTGCAAGAAGCTTTCCGTGCATACCGTGCTTTTCCGTTATTACGATTCTTCTTTCTTGTCTTTCCCTGTTTGCCCTGACCGAGCTTTTTGTACGCATTGATGTTTTAGACGAAACGAATGCGTTTTCCAGCCTTCCTCACGCGTATCATGAAAACGGATTTGTCTATTGTTTCTCTGCGAGTCTGGTCACGGGCGGCGTGGACGAACCGGAGGAGTATTCCCCGCATGAGGTCGAGGAGATCATCGACACACAGCGTGACCTGCCGCCGACAAAAACGGATTCCCCGAATCTTGTTTTTGTGCAGCTCGAATCTTTCTTTGACGCAAATTACCTGAAAGACTTGCAATTGTCCGAGAATCCTGTACCAAATTTTGAAGCGTTAAAGGCAAACTATCCCAGCGGACTGCTCTCTGTTCCCTGTATCGGCGCGGGTACGGCGAACACAGAATTTGAGGTTCTGACGGGAATGAATCTAAGTCATTTCGGCGTGGGAGAATATCCCTATACGACCATCGTCAATGCTACCGCTTCGGAGTCTATTGCCTTTACCCTTGCACAGCTCGGCTATGCGACGCATGCCGTCCATAATAATAGCGCGACCTTCTATGACCGCCATATCGTCTATGCCAATCTTGGCTTTCAAACCTTTACATCCCTGGAATACATGAACGATGTGGAATACAATCCACGCGGGTGGGCGGATGACAGTGTGCTGACAGGTGAAATCTGTAAGGCGTTGGCTGCGACGGAGGAGAGGGATTTCGTCTTTGCCGTCTCCGTTCAGCCGCATGGAAAATACCCGGGCGAACCGCTGCCCGACGCGCAGGTTATTGGCGTAGCGGGCATGGAGGATGAGGAGCGAAAAAACGGCTTGGAATACTATCTCTATCAGTTAAAGGAGTGCGATGCCTTTGTTGGGGAGCTGACGCAGGCGCTTCGGAATTTCGACGAGCCGACTGTGGTCGTGTTTTATGGAGATCATCTGCCGAGCTTTAATTTTCAACAGGAGGAGCTGTCCTACGGCAGCGTACAGACGACGGAGTATGTGATCTGGTCGAATTTTCCGCTTGCGGAAAACACCAACCGTAATCTGCAAACCTACCAGCTCGGCGCCTATGCCATGGATCTGTGCGGCATTCATGAAGGAGCGATCTTCCGCCTGCATCAGAGCTATGATTACGCAGGAGACAACAGCTCGGCATATCAGCAGGCGCTGGAGGTTCTGGAATATGACATCCTCTCAGGCGAGCAGTATTACGCCGAAAACGGCAAAACGCCGCAGCCGACGGATATGCGCTTTGATGTTGAGGAGGTCTGCATCACCGCGCTCACACAGGGAGAGGACACGATGTGTGTGTCAGGCGAGCATTTTACGCCCTACAGCGTTGTGTTTGTCAACGATATCGGCTATGAAACGACTTATCTCTCCGAGAAAGCCTTGCTGGTGGAGGGGCTTGTCCTCACGCCGGAGGATGTTGTCGCCGTTGCGCAGATTTCCGCCGCAGATGCTTTGGAAATATTAAGTATGAGCAAATCGTTCGTGTTTGCACAATCATGAGGTGATACCATGCCAACCATTCAGGAAATTCAAGAGCGCTTTCGCCGAGACCGTTTTGCGACAGACGCGGCGGGAATTACAATCACGGAGGCACAGCCGCAGTATGCGGTCTGCGAGATGCCGCTTTTGGAGAAGCACCGCAACGCGCGCGGCACGCCGATGGGCGGTGCCATCTTCACACTTGCGGATTTTACCGCAGCCATTGCTGCCAACGGTTTTTCCGAGCATACAGAAACCATCTCTCTGCATGCGGATATCACCTTTTTAGGCACTGCGAAAGGCGAGAAGCTGATTGCTGCGGCAAAGTGCGTCAAGCAGGGAAGAACAACCTCTCTATACACAGTGGAGGTTACGGATGAGCTGGGCACACTCGTTGCGCAGGCAAGTGTGAACGGGTTCGTGCTGCCGAAATAGGAAATATTACGAAATTCCTATTGACTTTAGCACTTAAAAGTGATAAAGTAAAAACAATCAAAGCAACGCGATGGGGCGATCCTACCAAATCCTCTCGTCCTCTGCTTTTGCAGAGGGCGATTTTTTTAAAAAAGGAGAAAGAATATGGTTATTACCGACATATTAGAGAAAAACGCGAGGCTTTACGGCGAGGATGTCGCACTTATTGAGATCAATCCCTCCGAGGAGCGTGACCGAGCGGTCACATGGAGGGATTTCAGCCTGATTGAGAATACGCGTCCCGACCTGCCGTACCGCCGTGAGATTACATGGGGACAGTTTGATAAAAAGGCAAACCGCTTTGCAAATCTGCTGCTCAGCCGCGGCATCAAGAAAGGGCAGAAGGTTGCTATTCTGCTGATGAACTGCTTGGAGTGGCTGCCGATTTATTTCGGCATTCTCAAGGCGGGCGCAATTGCCGTACCGATGAATTTCCGCTATTCTAGCGACGAGATCGAATACTGCTTGGACTTGGCAGATGTCGAGGTGCTGGTTTTCGGACCGGAATTTACCGAACGCTTGGCGCCGATTGTCCCGAAGCTCTCACGCGTGCGCTATATGTTCTATGTGGGCAGGGAAGTGCCGTCCTTTGCGGAGTCCTATTTAGAGCTGGTTAACTACTGCTCCCGCACCGCGCCTCCCGTCTGCATGGAGGAGGAAGACTACGCGGCGATTTACTTCTCCTCCGGTACGACAGGCTTTCCGAAAGCGATCTTACATAATCACCGCGCCCTGGTCAGCTCCTGTATCACGGAGCAAAAGCACCACGGGCAGACGCGCGACGATGTGTTTCTCTGCATTCCGCCCCTGTATCACACGGGCGCGAAGATGCACTGGTTCGGCAGCCTCTTGTCTGCGAGCCGTGCCGTCCTCCTGCGGGGGGTCAAGCCCGAGTGGATTCTGCGCGCGGTTACGGAGGAAAAATGCACCATCGTCTGGCTGCTTGTGCCGTGGGCGCAGGATCTGCTGGACGCCATTGAATCGGGGAAAATCGACCTGAACAGCTATATGCTCGAGCAATGGCGCCTGATGCACATCGGCGCGCAGCCTGTTCCGCCGAGCCTGATTCACCGCTGGATGAAGATTTTTCCGCACCATCAGTATGACACCAACTACGGGCTTTCCGAGTCCATCGGGCCGGGCTGCGTCCATCTGGGCGTGGAGAATATTCAAAAGGTCGGCGCAATCGGCAAGGCAGGCTACGGCTGGGAGGCAAAGATTGTTGATGAGACAGGGGGCGAGGTTAAAAACGGCGAGGTCGGCGAGCTGATTGTGCGCGGCAACGGAGTAATGCTCTGCTATTATAAAAACGAAGAGGCGACCAATGAGGTCTTGAAGGACGGCTGGCTCTATACGGGCGATATGGCGCGGGAGGATGAGGATGGCTTCATCTACCTCGTTGACCGCAAGAAGGATGTGGTCATCTCCGGCGGCGAAAATCTTTATCCCGTCCAAATTGAAGACTTCCTCCGCACAAACGAGAAGATCAAGGATGTGGCGGTGATCGGTCTGCCTGACCCGCGTCTGGGCGAGATTGCTGCGGCGATCATTGAATTGAAGGAGGGGGTTAGCTACTCTACGGAGGAGATTGACGCCTTTTGCAAGGCACTGCCGCGTTATAAACGCCCGCGCAAGGTTATATTTGACAAGGTTCCGCGCAATCCGACCGGTAAGATCGAAAAGCCCGTCCTGCGTGAGAAATACTGCCATGGCAGATTGGTTGAGGCGCAGACGACAAATTGACGCGTCATAACATTTAAATTTTAGAACGCCGTAGGTAACGACCACCGGGCGCGCAGTACAGACAAACCGTTTTGTACACACTCGGTACTTCCTGCATCGTCGCACCCTGCGATCTATTTTATGAGAGAGAAAATTTATATTTTATAGAAGGAGAGAGAAAAAATGATAACAAAAATCCTGATGCTGCTGATCTTCTTTGCAATGATGGTCATTATCGGCGTCGCCTGCCGGAAGCACGCAAAAAGTGTGGACGGTTTCGTTTTGGGCGGCCGCTCCGTCGGCGCATGGTTCACCGCCTTTGCCTTCGGTACTTCTTATTTTTCCGCCGTAATCTTTGTCGGCTATGCCGGTCAGTTCGGCTGGCGCTTCGGTCTTGCCTCGACTTGGATCGGGCTTGGCAATGCCTTTATCGGCTCGCTCTTGGCGTGGGTCGTCCTCGGCAGAAGAACGAGAATCATGACCCAGCACCTAAATTCCCGCACGATGCCGGATTTCTTCGCACTGCGCTACAACTCCAACGGGCTGAAGATCGCTGCGTCTATCATTGTATTTATCTTCCTCATTCCCTATACCGCGTCGCTCTTTAACGGACTTTCCCGCCTGTTTACGATGGCGTTCCCCGGCGTTGATTACGCATGGTGCGTGATTGTTATGGCGGTGCTGACGGGCATTTATGTCATTGTCGGCGGCTATATGGCAACTGCGGTCAACGATTTTATTCAGGGTATTATTATGATCTTCGGCATTCTCGCCGTGATCTTCGCCGTGCTGCACGGTCAGGGCGGAATTTCCGAAGCCATTGCAAAGCTCTCGCAGACCTCAAGCTGGACAAGTGCGGGCACGGAATTCAAGGGGGCTTACACCTCCTTCCTCGGCGCTGACCCGATCTTCCTCTTCTTTGTGATTATCTTGACCTCCCTCGGCACATGGGGCTTGCCGCAGATGGTCGGCAAATTCTACGCGATCAAGGACGAGGATTCCATTAAAAAGGGTACGGTGATCTCGACGGTGTTTGCCGTGATCGTCGCGGGCGGCTGCTACTTCCTCGGCGGCTTCGGCAGACTCTTCTCTGATGTGATCACCTATCAGGCAGACGGTGTGACGCCGGTCTACGACAGCATTGTGCCTTCCATGCTTGCGAATTTGTCTCCGCTGCTCATTGGCGTTGTGCTGGTGCTTGTCCTTTCGGCGTCCATGTCCACGCTTTCCTCGCTGGTGCTGACCTCCAGCTCGACCATTACGCTGGACCTGATCGCACCTGCGACAAAGCAAGGACTGTCCGAGAAGAAAAAAATGCTGCTGATGCGCTCATTTATCGCATTCTTTGTCGTGCTTTCCGCTTTGATTGCGATTGTGCAGGCAAAGTCGAATGTTGTCTTTATTGCGCAGCTCATGGGTGTCTCTTGGGGCGCGCTGGCAGGCGCTTTCCTCGCACCCTTCCTCTATGGCTTGTTCTGGAAGCGGACGACAAAGGCGGCGTGCTGGGTCAGCTTTGTTTGGGGCGTCGGACTGTCCCTTATTCAGCTCGCAAAGAGCCTGACGGGCTTCACCTTCGGCGTTGCATTCTTGGATCAAACCGTTTTCGCAAGCTCGATCCATTCGGGTGCAATCGCAATGCTCGGCGGTCTGCTGCTGGTGCCGCTGGTTTCGGTGCTGACCAAGAAGCCCGATGCGGCAAAGGTAGAGGCGATTTTCAACTGCTACGACAAAACCACAACCGTTCCCGTCAAGGAGTCTCTCGGAGAGTAGTTGAAAAACCAAAGAAGCTGTTGTATACTTAAGAAAAAAGCAGAGCGAGGTAATGACCATGAAAGAACTCATGCTCGGGAACGAAGCAGTTGCGCGCGGCTTGTATGAGGCGGGCTGCAGCTTCGTTTCCAGCTACCCCGGCACACCGAGTACCGAAATTACGGAGTGCGCCGCAAAGTATCCCGAAATTTACGCCGAGTGGGCACCGAACGAAAAGGTGGCGGTCGAGGCTGCCTTCGGCGCTTCCCTCGCGGGAAAGCGCAGCTTTTGCGGCATGAAGCATGTGGGGCTGAATGTCGCTGCCGATCCGCTCTTTACGATTGCCTATACGGGAGTGAACGCCGGTATGATCATCGGCGTTGCGGATGACGCGGGGATGCACAGCTCCCAGAACGAGCAGGACTCCCGAAATTATGCAAAGGCGGCTAAGCTCCCGATGCTCGAACCGTCAGATTCCGCCGAGGGGATCGCATTTGCAAAGCTTGCCTATGAGCTCTCCGAGCAATTCGACACGCCGGTGCTGCTGAAAATGTGCACTCGCGTGGCACATTCGCAGAGCATTGTGGAGCCGTCCGAACGCGTGGAACCTGCGCAAAAGCCCTATGAAAAGAACCCGCCGAAGTACATCATGATGCCCGGCTTTGCAAAAAAACGCCATCCGATCGTTGAGGAACGGCTGAAGGCGCTTGCGGAATTCGCCGAAACCGCGCCCTGTAACCGTATCGAGCGCGGCACGGAGCACAAGCTTGGCATCATCACCTCCAGCACTTGTTATCAATATGTGCGCGAGGTCTGCGGCAAAGCGGTCAGCGTTTTAAAGCTGGGTATGATTTGGCCGCTGCCGGCGAAGCTTTTGCGCGAATTCGCGGCTTCCGTGGAGCGTGTGATCGTCGTTGAGGAGCTGGACGGCTTTATCGAGGACTATTGCAAGACGATTGGTTTAATGGTCGAGGGGAAGAACCGCTTCTCCAATATCGGAGAGCTGTCGCAGAATCTCGTTGCGGAAGGACTTGGGCTGCAAGCGCCGCAGGGGAAAGCACTGAAAACGGCGATCCCGCCGCGTCCGCCCGTTATGTGCGCCGGTTGCCCGCACCGCGGATTGTATTATGTCTTATCTAAGCTGAAGCTGACCGTCATCGGTGACATCGGCTGCTATACCCTCGGCGCGGTTGCCCCGTTGAACGCGGTGGATTCCGTGGTCTGTATGGGCGCGTCTGTCTCCGGCATCCACGGCTATAATAAGGCAAACGGCGGCAAGACGGACGGCAATACCGTCGCTGTGATCGGCGATTCGACCTTTATGCACTCCGGCATGACGGGACTGGTCAACATTGCTTATAATGATTCAAAGAGTACCGTCATTATTCTGGATAACTCTATTACCGGCATGACGGGTCACCAACAGAATCCGACGACCGGCTTTAACCTCAAGGGTGATCCTGCAGCAAAAGTTGATTTAGAAGCACTCTGCCATGCGCTGGGAATTGCGCGCGTGCGTGTCGTGGATCCTTACGATCTCGGACAGTGCGAAAGCGTTCTGAAAGAGGAGCTTGCTGCGGACGAGGCATCCGTGATCATCTCCCGCCGCCCGTGCGCGCTGCTCAAATATGTCAAGCATAAGCCGCCGCTCACGGTGGATACGGAGAAATGCAAAAGCTGCAAAATGTGCATGAAGGTGGGCTGCCCCGCCATCAGCATGATCGACGGAAAAGCGAAGATCGACAATACCCTCTGCACGGGCTGCGGCGTTTGCGCACAGCTCTGCAAATTCGGCGCATTGGAGGGGAACGTATGAAAACTTGCAATGTGATGATCGTCGGCGTCGGCGGGCAGGGAAGTCTGCTGGCGAGCAAGCTGCTGGGAAAGCTTTTGCTTTCAAAGGGCTATGATGTTAAGGTGTCCGAGGTGCATGGCATGAGCCAGCGCGGCGGCAGTGTCGTGACCTATGTCCGATTCGGCGATAAAGTTTATTCTCCCGTCATTGACAAGGGGGAGGCGGACTTTATTGTCTCCTTTGAGCTTTTGGAAGCTGCGCGCTGGACGGAGTATTTGAAAAACGGCGGCACCATCATTACCAACACGCAGGAGATGAATCCCATGCCCGTGATCACGGGCGCCGCGGAGTATCCGAAAAATTTAGTGGATACCATGCGCGCGGCGGGCTTCACGGTGGACGCCCTTGACGCACTCTCGCTTGCCGAAACAGCGGGCTCGAGCAAGGCGGTCAACCTCGTACTGATGGGCAGACTGTCCAAATACTTCGATTTTACAGAGGCTGAGTGGATGCAGGCAATTGATGCAAGCGTCCCGCCGAAATTCAAAGAAATGAATGAAAGGGCTTTTGCGCTCGGCGCAAACGCGTAAAGAGAGATGGAAAGATATTATCAGCCGGAAATTGAAACCGCGCCGCGCGAGAAAATTATTGCGCTCCAAAATGAGCGCCTTTCCGCGACCGTGCGCCGTGTGTATGAAAATGTACCCTTCTATCGCAATAAGATGGAACAGGCGGGCGTTACCCCCGACGATATCCGCACAATCGACGATCTGCATAAGCTGCCTTTCAGCTATAAGCAGGATCTGCGCGATACCTATCCCTACGGACTGTTCGCAGTCCCGTTAAAGGATGTTGTCCGACTGCACGCATCAAGCGGCACAACGGGCAAGCAGATCGTCGTCGGCTATACCCGCAACGATCTGGATGTCTGGGACGAATGCGTTGCGCGCGCGTTGACCGCCGCCGGCTGTACGGATGAGGATATCGTCCATGTCTCCTACGGCTACGGCTTGTTTACGGGCGGACTCGGCGCGGACGGCGGCGCAAAGCGCATCGGGGCGACGACGGTTCCGGTGTCCAGCGGCAATACGCAGCGTCAGGTCACGATTTTAAAGGACTTTGGCTCGACGATTCTCTGCTGTACGCCCTCCTACGCCCTGCATATTGCCGAGGTGCTCTACGCCAATGGCTATACGAAGGACGATATCAAGCTCAAGGCAGGTATTTTCGGCGCTGAACCGTGGACGAATGAAATGCGCCGCAAGATTGAGGAAATGCTCGGGCTGACTGCCTATGATATCTACGGCTTGACGGAGATCATCGGGCCCGGTGTCGCTTTTGAATGTAAAGAGCAGACGGGCATGCATGTCAACGAGGATCACTTTATCGTCGAAGTCATTGATCCGGACACGGGCGAGGTGCTTCCCGAGGGGACGCAGGGCGAGCTGGTCTTTACCTGTATCACGAAGGAGGCGTTCCCGATTCTCCGCTACCGCACGCGTGACATCGGCGTGATCACAAGAGGGAAGTGCTCCTGCGGCAGAACACTGGTCAAAATGACCAAGCCGCGGGGCAGAACCGACGATATGCTCATCATTCGCGGTGTGAATGTGTTCCCGTCGCAGATTGAGACGGTACTTCTGGAGAAGGGCTATACTGCGAACTACCAGATTGTTGTGGATCGCGCAAATAACTTTGACAGCATTGAGGTACAGGTGGAGATCAGCAACGAGATCTTCTCCGATACCGTGCGCGGACTTGCGGAACGGGCAAAGGAGCTTGCCGCCGCGCTCAAGACGCTCTTGGGTGTCACCGCGAAGGTCACGTTGTTGGAGCCGAATTCCATTCCGCGTTCTGAGGGCAAGGCGGTTCGCGTGATCGACAAGCGTAAGCTATTGGATTGAGGAGGAAACACGATGGTACAGCAGCTTTCCGTATTTTTACAGAACAAGTCGGGCAAGATCGCCGCAGTCGTCCGCGCGCTGTCTGAAAGCGGCGTCGATATCCGGGCGCTCTCCATCGCGGACACGGCGGACTTCGGCATTCTGCGTATGCTTGTCAGCGATATCTCGGCAGCGAAAGCGGCGCTGGCGGAGCATAATTGCATTCTCAGTGTCAACGAGGTCACCGTCATTGCCGTGCCGGATGCGCCGGGCGGACTTTCGCGTGTGCTGTCGCTGATGGCGCAGGAGAAAATTGACATTGAATATATGTACTCCCTGATTGAGCGCGGTGTCGATGTTGCCTATATGGTCTTCCGCGTTTCGGACGAAGCACGACTGCTTGAAGTGCTTTCCGAGAATGCAATTGGGATCGTCACGCCGCAAAAGCTCGGATTAAAATGATTGATATAGAATCGAGGAAACTACCATGCAGGAAATGAGCAGAAAAACCCAACATTTTACCGATTCCGTGATTCGCCGCATGACGAGGATCGCGATTGCAAACAATGCCATCAATTTGGCGCAGGGTTTCCCGGACTTTGATCCTCCGAAGGAGTTGACCGACCGTCTTGCGGAGGTCAGCGCCATCGGTCCGCACCAGTATCCCATCACGATGGGTGCGCCGAACTTCCGCCGAGCGCTGGCAAAAAAGTGCGGGCGTTTTATGGGACGCACCCTTGACCCGGAGACGGAGATCGTCGTGACAATCGGCTCGACTGAAGCTATGGTCGATACGCTGTTTGCGCTGACGAATCCCGGGGACAAGGTCATTATGTTCTCACCGTATTTTGAAAACTACCGCGCGCAGACCTTGCTCGTCGGCTGCGAGCCGATCTTCGTCCCGCTGGTTCCGCCGACCTTCCACTATGATGCCAATGTGCTGGAGGACGCGTTTAAGCAGGGCGCAAAGGCGATTCTTATCTGCAATCCCTCTAATCCCAGCGGCAAGGTCTTTACCCGCGAGGAGCTGACGCAGATCGCGGAGCTTGCTGTGAAGTATGACACCTATGTCATCATGGACGAGGTCTATGAGCATATCGTCTACGCGCCGCATCGGCATATTTATATGAATAGCCTGCCCGGCATGTGGGAGCGCACCGTCTCTTGCAGCTCCCTGTCGAAGACCTATTCCATCACAGGCTGGCGTCTTGGCTATGCAATCGCGCCGCAGCATATCATGGACAAGATCAAGCAGTATCACGACTTTAACACCGTAGGCGCGCCATCCCCGCTTATGGAGGCTGCGGTGGTGGGTCTGGAAATGCCTGACAGCTACTACGAGGAATTCGGTGCCCATTACGCCCATATGAAAAAGCTCTTTACCGAGGGCTTAGACCGCATCGGCATCGAGTACACCGACCCGCAGGGCGCGTATTTTGTCCTCGCCAACATCGGTCAGTTTATGAAAAAAGGGCAAAGCGATGTGGAATTCTGCGAGGAAATGGCAAAAAAGGTCGGCGTCGCCGTCGTCCCGGGCACCTCGTTCTTTATGGAGAATGTCCCCGATATCGTTCGAATGCACTTTGCGAAGAAGGACGAGACGCTTTATGAGGCGCTTAACCGTCTTTCTGATATCAAGTCGAAAATGGGATAATGCACAACGACCGCTTGGAAAATTCCGAGCGGTCGTTTTCGTGAATTACTTTTTAAGGAGGCTCTGAAAAAATTCACAAGAGCGGAGAGAGATTTTGTCACAAATTGCGGTTTGAAAACCGTAGGAATACTTTGTGTACTTCAAGGTTTTCGAACCGATAAGTTGCGGCAGAAGATCCGCTGAGCGCCGCAGCTGATTTGTTCAGAGATTCCTTAACAGACGCATTAGGATTGTTGCGATCTCTGCGCGTGTTGCGCTGTCCTGCGGGAGAAGGTTGCCGTCGCTGCCGACGATCAATGCCTTTGCAACCGCCCAATTCACGGCATCGAACGCATAGCCGCTGATCTTGCCTGCGTCAGGGAACACGCTCAATTTGTTCGACTTAACCGCTTCGGACTTCGTATAGCGATAGAGAAGCGCCGCGATCTGCTCACGGGTTACCGGGCTGTCCGGTGCGAAAGTTGTCAATGTGACACCATTGACGATATCGTTCATTGACGCCCATGCGACCGCGTCGGAATACCACAGCCCGTCGCTGACGTCCGTGAATGGGTGCTTCCCTTCCGCCTGCGGCTCCCCGGCGATTCGGTAGAGAACGGTAACGAGCTGAGCACGCGTCACGGTTCCTTCCGGGTCAAAGCTCGCGGCGCTGACGCCCTTCATGAGACTGTATTTTATCATGTAGTCTACGGAATCATGATACCATGCCTTTTTTGGAACATCGGTCAGCTTTCCGCTCGGACAGGTGAGGGAAGGTATGGTTTCCTCCTCGGAAGTGCCGCACACGGTGCAGGAGCGTGTCTGCTTGCCCTCCTTCGTGCAAGTCGGCGTTTCCGTGGCCTCCCACGCGCCGAAGCTGTGCCCCGATGCAGGAACGGTATCTGTTTCGGAGACGCCGCACACGGTGCAGGAGCGTGTCTGTTTGCCGTCCTTCATGCAAGTCGGCGCTACCGTGACCTTCCACGCCCCGAAGCTGTGCCCCGATGCAGGAACAGCTTCTTGTGCATCGAGGATCGCATTACAGACGGAGCAATGCTTGCCCTCAGTCTTGCCGCCGTTTGTGCAGCTCGCAGGAACGGCGGGGTCGATCACCACCATGTGTCCCGTAGGCTGAATGAGGGTATCTTGCAGTGTGATCTCGGTCGTGCCAGCTGCGTCGCGATAGTATTTTCCGCAAGTGGAGCAGATCCAGTAGGCAGTATTGCCGTATTCCGTGCAGGTCGGTGCTTTTTCTGCAACCGCCGTAAGCTGATGCTCGTTTTCGGTTACGGTAACAACGCACTGACTGTAGGTGTGATTTTCGTCGCCCGTGTACAGGATATAAGTACCCACCTGCTCAAAAGTGGTTGACAGCTTGCCGTTCTGATCCGTTTTTCCTACCTCCGTTCCTGCACAAAACACCGAAATATTGGACTGTGCCATTGCGGAGGAGCCGACCATTTGATAGACGGTCACACTGCATTCCTCGCCCGCAGCTACGGTGAGCGCAGCTTCGTGGAGCCAGACATTGAACTTATACCCGTAGAAGCTGTCTGCGGCAGTAGTCATCTCGTTGGCAAACACGCCGTAAACGCCGCCGTCTTCCACAAGCGTAGATAGCATTGAGGCAGTGTCATATTCACCGTTCACGAAGAAATACTGGCCCCAGTAGGGAACCTTTGCATTGGCAGCCTCGAAGGCCTCGTCGCCGTGCAGCGAGTCGATATAGCCGTAGCTGCTGACAGTCAGCGTATATGCCTCGCCGAAGCCGAGCTGCAATACCTCCGCCACGGTCTTGTCGGAGGTCGTTTCAAAGGTACGATCAATTGCACCGACTTCATTTACACCGGTTAGACGAACCGTCACCGTAACCAATGTTGGGGGCTGTTCACCGTCCGGATCAGCACCGTCCGTTCCGAGGACGGTCATTGTCGCCGAAACCCTTTGCCCCACGAGCTTTGAGAAATAGACGTCATACCACTTGCCGGTGACGGTCTCGGCATATTTTGCATAGGTTTCATGCTCTAAGACGCTTTCTACCGTGACGGCTGTGTTGTATTTTGGAACTGTCAAAAGAAGCGTCTCGTGTGCGATCACCGACGGTACGCTCGACTTGAATTTGTTGTATTGCTCCTGTCCGCCGACAACGGAGAAATCTGCCATATCGCCCGCGACGATTCCCGTTTGCAGACAGTCGCTTATGGTATACGCCCAACGGAGCGAGCCGTCAGCATTGCGCGTGACCTCCTTGAACGGATGCAGACTTTTGCCGACACTGTAGCAGGAATCGTTCGCACCGTCGTTGATGCCGTCCCAATAGTACGCTTTTGCTGCCTCCATCAGCGCAAGGGCTGCGTCCAGCTCTTCCACTGTCAGCGGAATGACCGTCAGCTCGATTGTCTTGCTCACGCTGACTGCCTTTTCCTTGTGCTCCATTGTGACCGTAAGTGTTACGGAAGCCGGAGCCTCATCCGGCATCGGCTGATAGACCACTGCGCGATAGCCGTTCACCCGAATGACTGAATCGTTGTTTGAGGTTACGGTAAAGCGATAGGCGCTAAAGTCTTCGATCCCTGTTTTGGCGGGCGTCAAAAGTTGAATATCTCCTTGTACCGCCGAGGGGTCGATTGGCTGCTTGCTTACAATGTATGTGAGCTTTTCCGTGAGATAGCATTCATCCAGCGACTGCTGCATCTGTGCGCGCAGCGGCGCAAGGTCTTCAGCCAAAACGGTCAACTCAAAAGGCGTCATCTCCAAAGTGCCGTCATTCAATACAAAGGTCAGCGTCGGCGTGAGGGTGACAAAAGTGTCCTCAGACGGTGCGCGTACCTGCGCCGTCAGGGTATCGGAGACGGCATCACCGCTGATCTCGATGATTTCGGCGCTGCTTGCCCACGCCACCGTGACATAGGGAAATGCGCTCAGGCGCTGCGGCAGAAGCATATTCTGCGTGATATGTTCTTGATCTGTGTTTTCTCCGCAGAAGGAGTCAAAGGTAATCGACTGTGCCGCTTCGGAAAGATACGCCGTTACCGTATCCTGATTCCATTCCAAATACACTGCGACAGTGACGCTGCGGCTCTGACCACCTAAGGAGAGCAGAAGCTGTGCATCGTGGATTATCGCGCCGCGAACCGCAAAGGAAAGGTCCTTTGGTTCAGTGCTGAAATAGGTGATGTCACCGTTTTCTGCAATGTCCGCTTCACAGGTAAGATCGGCGGGGTAGGTCAGTGTGCCGGTCTGCGCGACGGAAACCGTGATATCCGCATAGCCCGCGTCTTCCAAAAGCATCTTCACATAGGTACACAGATTGGCATCCTCTCCGCATTTCGGAGACAGGCTGCTCCTGTTGTTGAGCCATGTCTGCGCATCGGTCAGGCGCTGCTCGTACTGTGCGGTTAGAGAGATAACGGTAATGACGAACTGCTTTGCTGCACTTTCGCTCGCAAGGCTGATCGTCGCAGTCAGGGTGACATAGGAGATCCCTTCAAGCGGAAGCGTGACTGTACCGTCCGTGGCAATGACGCTTTCGTTGCTGCTTTCCCAACGGATTGTACCGCCAAAGCCCTCAGCGCTCACCGGGAGACTGAGCACGCACGCTTCGGTAACGGTCGCCGGCGTAACGGTCAGTGCGTCCTTTACCGCTGCGACGGCTGCCGCAGCTTCCGTATCAACAACATGCTCGCCGCCTTGCCAAGCAAGGACGGGGTAGCCGCCATTCGTATCCTGATGATAAGCAGTGTTGCCGAGAAGCAGGACAAACTCGCGCGATTTCATTTCCGCCGCTTCTTTTACGGAAGCCGTAATCGTAACGCCGTCTCGAATGTAACCGACGGCGGCATCTCCGCTGCCCGAAAGATAATAGCAGTTTTCCACCGTGCCGAGCAGATCGCCCGCAATCGTGCCCACATGGGAAGCACCGGCGCTTGCTGTGATCATGCCGACAGAGTAGCAGTTTTGTATGCTCGGCGCCGCGCCCATTGTGTGGCGTGCGGAAATGCCGGCAACATAGTCCGTGCCGCTGATCGCTCCGAGATTATAGCAGTTTTCTATGCGGGTGTCGCCGTTGTTTGCATAGCCGAGGATACCTGCAACTTTGCCGCTGTTCATGCTGCCGCCGTCGATGTTGCCGCAGTTGTAACAGCCGATCACGGCGCAGTAGCTTTCACCGACGATCCCGCCGACCTTAGCGTCACTGTAGGTGGAGCTGAGCAGGGAAGTGATGTTTCCCTCATTTCCGCAGTTAACGATAGCTGCGGTGGAATAGGCTCTGCCAACGATACCGCCGGTGCAGGCGCTCTTATTTGTGATATTCACACGGCTGACGCAGCCCTCGATTCTTCCGTAGGACTGTCCCGCAATCGCGCCGACCGTTCCGTCGCTCTCTATCGTGCCGCTGAGAATCAGATTCTTGACAACCGCTCCCTCGCCGAGATAGCCGAACAGACCGTTGCCGCCTGTGTAATTCTCATATTTGCTGTAATAGCCGAGGATTTGTTTACCGTTTCCATCGAAGGTGCCGACATATTTCGCGCTGTAGCTGCCAATCCCCTCCCAACGGTTTGCTGTCGGGGCTTCCTCGCTGTTGAGTAGGAGGTTGCTCATCAGCTTACCGTTGAGGGTTCCGTCGCTCTTGACTGCCTCGGCAAACCATGCAAGCTCTTCGGAGGTGGTGATAAGATAGCAAGTCTTACCGTCGATCTCCTGCGTCTGCGGGGCTTCTGAAGCAACCTCGCCGCTCCAAACATTGCTGCCCTCCTGCATGGTTACGGAGATCGTCCGCGCCGTGCCGGAGACCGTGAAGCTGCTGCGAACGCTGATATAACCGTCAGCACTGACGGTGTATTGGTATGTTCCGTCAGGCAGCGAATACACACCGCTGTCAGCCGTCTGCGTCCCGCCAACGCTGTGCGTTACGGTGATCTCCGCGTTTTCGATTGCCGCGCCGCTTTCGTCCGTCACGGTGAAGCTGACGGAATGACGAGCAGCCTCGGTCAGTGTTACAATGATAGCATCGTTTTCACCGGTTACGGTGAAGCTGCCGCTTTTTGTTAGATAACCGAATTTTGACGCCTCATAAGTGTATTCTCCCTTGGGCAGACGTGCATTTTCGCCGAGCGGCATTTCCTCGCCGGCGGCATTATGGATCACAATTCTCGTGTCGGCAGGGGAGAGCGTCAAAATGATCGGATAGGTTTTTACACTCAAAGTAACAACGATGCGAAGACTCGTACCGTTGACCGTAAAGCTGCCCTCAACCGGGTCACATTCCTCGCGAGTCACGGTGTAGGTATATGTACCGCTTGGAAGGTTATAGTTGCCATCTGCTTCAGCGGTGATCTCCGTCCCCTCTGCATCGTAAACCGTGACGCACGCGTCGGCATAGTTGCTCTCAAATACCACGAGGAGCTTTGCCGTCGGATCCTGCCATGCAAGGATCGGGTAGCCGCCGTTCAGATTGTTTTTGTCCTCCACATAGCTGCCGCCGAGAGCAAGCACCGTCTGTGCGGATTTCATCTCCTCCATACTGACAGCTTTCACATTGCCGCTGCCGTTTCCGATGGCAGTTGTTCCCTCCAAGCAGACGCAGCTTGCAACCGTACCCATGCTGTAGCCGACGATGCTGCCTGCGTAATGATAGCTGCCTTCCTCGGTGAGCGTGACCGTGCCGAGATGATAACACGAAGAAATTGTGCAGCCGGAAGAGAGCTGTGCCGTAATGCCACCCACACGTGTGCCGCTGATCGCGCCGAGGTTATAGCATTCAGAGATATCGCCATAGGAGACGTAGCCTGAAATACCGCCTGCGTGATTGTTGGTACCTGAGGTTACATCACCTGCGTTAAAACAGCGTGTAATGAGCGATTTCGCTGCGGAGTTGCCATTCATTTGCCCGCAGATACCGCCAACATAGGTAGAGCTGCCGCGCACAGTGGCATAGCTTGCGCAGTTTTCAACCGTTGCTGATTTTAGATAGCCGACAATACCGCCGACATAGCGTTTGCCCTGCACGCAGCCGCTCACGATCACACCGCGCACAAGTGCCCCTTCTCCGAGATAGCCGAATAAACCAATATAGTCACTTTCGCAGACGATTGAGAGGTTTGTGATTGTGCTGCCGATGTAATTGCCTTTAAATTGCGCCGAACTACTGCCGATGGGCGTAAAGGGAACCAGTCCCAAATCAATTGCCTGCGTCTGGACGAACCAGTTGCCTTCATAGTTGTTTCCTGCCGCGACCGACGCGGAGAGATAGGCGAGCTGTTCGCCGTTCGCAATTTGATAAGGGTCTTGCTCCGTGCCGCTGCCTCCTGCAAAGGCGGTGGCGATCGTGCCATCCCATTCCTCGCCCAAAACCATTGCTACAGGAACGGTCTGTGCATCTTCTGTCATCGTGAAGCTGCCGCGCGCGGTCTTATAGCCCGTCGCTTTTACCGTATAGGTATACTCAGCGGGAACAAGGCTATAAGAGCCGTCCGGCTGCGCCTGCATGACGGTATCGCCATGCTTGACGGTAATCATCGGGGTTATGCCCTCAGCAAGTCCGCTGATGTCAAATGTGAGACTCTGACCTGAAAGGGGAGCCATGCTTACGGGAATATCCAACGCCCCGTCGGTTACCACAAAACTGTCTTCTACAGTCTCATAGCCGAATGCCTCCGCACGATAGGAATAACTGCCTGCGGGAAGAGATATCCTGCAATCCGCGACAGGGTGTTCCGTCGTGTCCGCAGCCGTCACAGTGATTTTTGCCCCTTCGGGACAGCCGGTAAAGGTTACGGGGTAGCTTGCCGTCACGCGGAAGTTCTTCAGACGCAGGCAGTCCTCTCCGCGATCACCGGAGCTGTCTTTTCGATAACCAATCTGCACCGTGTCTCCTGCACTGACTTTGAGCGAATAGGCGTCATACTCCGTCATGATGCCGGAATAGTTGCCCTTCTGACTACTGTGAAGATCACTGCCGTTCACTACGACCGACATATAGTCGTAGCTTTTTTCGCTGGAGATCAGATAGTCAAATTCCAGTGCAGCATCGAGGGAAAATCGCATTGTGATCGCTGCAAAGCTGCTTGGGTCCCCCGCGTTGCAAGAGACCAATGCGCCCTCCTCCAAATAGTCGCCATAGGGATAGCTTGCGTCGTTCTCTACGCTTGCTACCGTTCCGATGCCTGCGAAGAAGCTATCAAAGGACGCCTCCGCAGCAACCGCCGGAATACAGCCAAGTACAAGAATCAGCGCAAGAAATCCTGCCAGCCATCGTTTTTTCATACTGTTTCCTTCCTTTCAATAATCGGGTAGGAGGGGGTGACTAACCCCCGTCCTCCCACACCACCGCTCATGCG
>JBJDYD010000109.1:0-8737 GCA_051867015.1 Faecousia sp.
TCATGGCAGAGATCATCTGCCAGCAGTCCCCCTCCGGCGGCATCCGTGGGGCAGGTATAGTCCCGCAGGAAGTCAAAACCTGCCCGAACAAAGGCGTTCTGTATGCTTTTCCAGAAGATCTCAAGGTTATCGGAATATACGCTGATGCGGATGACATTTAACGCTTCTGCTTTGGCGCGCTGCTCCAGATACCAGTTCACTGCCGTTGTTTTGCCATAGCCCATAGGTGCCACCACCGTGGTCAGGGCACAGCGAGAGATGGGCCGCAGACTCTCCTGCAATCGCTCGGATATGTAAATGGTATTCAGGTTCCATTTCGGTTTTGGCATGATGTTCACCTCCGGCTCATTCTATTTGTATCCGCTTTACGCGGATCAGACGGCTTTTTCGCATCCTCCGGAATTGCCCAAGACCTCCCGAAACGGGATGCACCGGGAATACGTCCTTCAGCGCAGTATTGATTGACCCTCCGCTCCGATACACCCCAGCGGTAGGATGCTTCCCGTATGGAGATATAACCCTTGATCCCGTCCATGCTGTTCCTCCGTTCAGATACAATTTCACAGTTTCTATTATATACGAATATCCGAAGAGATACAAGGCATACAGAAAATATTCAAAGGAAAGTTACAGAAAAATGGGGCTTTTTCTATAAAGAGTCCGGTTTTGCAGGTATGCTTGACACCAAACGGAGGAGCTTCGCTTTTTGTAAGTGTTTTCCCTACGAGTGAAGTGTATATGGGTTATTTTTGACCCACGAATGATTGTAAAACAAAAGCATAAATGATAGAATATCCCAAGACAAATAAGCGCGTCTGCGTCGTTGCGCGAAATACCTTCTTACGGAGGAAAGCGCATGTACACAAAACAACCCAAGAAATTACGCATGCTTCGGTTTTCCATTGCAGACAAACCATCATAGCACACGATTTCATGAGACCTAATGATTTTTCATTCCCGTCTTTGGCGTTACAAAAAAGTTTGCTCCTTTTCCAGCGCGTTGATTTCCCGCCAGACAGTAAACGCCGCGAAAAGCGGCTCGTTCTCTTCGATATCTTCATTGTCAAAAGTGAACGCCTGAACGATTCTCTGACCGTCGAGCTCGACCGCACCCACATATTTTCCTGCCTTTTTGATCCCGCAGACCTTCCCGTCAAACATTTCCCAATGGGTCAGGCAGTTGTGAAGCTCCTCTCCCGCCTGCAAATATTCCGCCGCATTTTCGAGCCGTTTGAACGAGAACCCGTTGATCGTGCAGTCTAATGCCGATTGCTTCTCCGATGGCGCCGGTATGGGAACCGAAACCCACCCGCCTAAGGTTTTGCCGCAGCAGCTTTCTTCATCGGCGGGAAAGCCATATAACCATTTTTTGCGTTCTGTTTTCTGCTCATAGGCATTGAGCAAAAGATAGTCGGCGGCATAGTGCCTCCATCGGTACGAACCTGCAGTCAGGCGCTTCAGCAGGGACGGTGTCCCGAAAACGGCTTTGTATTCCCTGTAAAAATCGAGCAGCGCCGGCATCTTGTGCAAATAAAGCAATTCTCTGAATACGGCGTGCGACACTAAAAAGGTTCTGAACAGATCAATATTATCAAAAAGCTTCCAAAGCCGTTCCAGCTCCGCCGTGTAGAAGAGCAAGCCAGGGTTCTCAAACATCACCTTTTGTATGCTCTTCGTGTGCGGGAGCTTTGCTTTTTTCACGATACCCGGAACATTCTTTGCAAAATGCAGCTTTCGAGCAGCAGCCAAGAAGCTTCTTTCCAACAACTCCCCGTTTGCGGCGAAGGGGAGTGTCTTGTAGAACGCTGCGTCATATCCCACGAGCTTTGTAAGCAGGATATAGTTTTTCAATGTCAGATCCTTCGCCGCAAAGGGAAGCGGCGCGTGCAGCGCCCTTATAAACTGCCGTTTCAGTTCTCTGTAGACAGGTTTGCAATTACGGATCAGATCATGAATGGGGTCTTTATACCAGTGATCCGTATTTACATTTGAAATATCCCGAATCATCAGCGGCTTGCTCCTGCCGTCCTCAAGGGTTACGAAGGTGTGCCCGTTTTTTAGATGAAAGGTGATCGTTTCATACAGCGCAAAGGAAGACAACGATAAATTGCCGTCAAACCAATCAATCAGAAACAGGTCCCGTAGATTCAGTTTCCGGGACAGCTTGATCGTTTTTTGCCCTGCGCAAATCGTTGCTTCCACTGTGCCGCTGCTTCTGGGCAGCAGGCACTTGCACTTCGGACACACAAATTCGCCCAATTCTTCCATTGCGTCAACAGGTACATTGAACCGGATCGCCGCGGGAGGCTCGTCAAACAAACGGCGTTGCCCCGATGCCCAGCTTTCGATGAAGCTCTGTGATTTGATAGAAGCAACGGTTGCCGCCTTCCCCAAAAACTCTTGATATGCCGGCGTCTCCTTTCCGCAGCAGGGACACAAAACCACATGTTTCGTCAGGATGATTGTATCTTCTTTCAGCTCCGCACTTGTGCTTTTTTTCTGAAGCACCGGCGTCAGTATGCCGCCGGCAGCATCACAAGGAATCACTGTTTTTCGCTCCTCCACGGTAAAACCGAATGAGGGAGCGTGAATCACTTGCTTGCGCATGAAATCCCCTCCGATCTGTCCTCGTCTCAGAAATTTTATCCTTTTTGATGCACCGAAAACGGGACATCGGCGGCTTTTTGCCAAGGAATTGCACATGACTCGGAAAGACAACGAAGCAGCCGTGAACCACATAAAGTTCACGACTGCTTCATACTATTTTTGCGTAAACGGCGCAAGCTCCCCTCTCGGGGGTTATTTCAAAAATCAGTTCCGCTTTTTTCCGGAAACTTGATACATCTCATGATTGGAAACCATCACATCTACATCGAACCACGGTGCGAAGAGCTTCGCCAGTTCGTCCGCCTCCGGCAGGTCGATGGAGACGCGGCTCGCGCTGCCGGCGTGATGCCGCACGAGCTTATCCCGGCTCATACCGTGGGCGACGGAGAGCCTTCCGCCCGGCTTGACCCATTTTGCGAGGCGTTCGATCACCCGCGCCGGTTCGGGGAAATGGGGAAACGCGTTATAGATCATTACGGTGTCGAAGCACCTGCCGAAGTCCGTCTGCTCCGCGTCGCCGCAGAGCACCTTGACCTGCGGGAATTTCTGCTGCGCAAGCTTTGCCATTTCGGGGGAAATATCAATGGCGGTCAGGGAAGCGACACCGCGCTTGAGATAATCCGGGAAAAGCACGCCCGTGCCGCATGCCACATCGAGCACATCCATGCCCGCGAGGATGCCCGCGTTATCCAAAATCGCGGAGATCACCGCCTCGTTGCGCACAATATCCGCGTCCCAAAAGGGCGCACAGCGGTCAAAGAAACGAATTACCTCCTGTTGTTCCATGGTACGTCCCTCACTTTGCAGCCTTGGGATAACGTTCGGGGATCAGCTTTGCCTTCATCAGGGTAAAGACCAAAGTCGGCAGCAGCACAAGCTGGATCGCGATACCCGGCAGGCTTTCCAAAAAATAGGTGCCGGCAAGCAGCGAAAAGGAGAACTCCGTCATGCCGGACATCCCGCTGAGATAGAACAGCGCCTTTGCCGCGCCGCCGACAATCCGCCCGAGCAGCATCGCGGCGATCAGCGCGAGATAGAGATCGGCATAAGTATGTTTCGTATGGACAAAGCGCAGGAGAAGCCCGCTGACCAGCCCGTAGGTGCAAAGCTCCGGCACCATGGAGACAAGCCCCGTCGCCGAGGGCATTCCGGACAAAACGCACGAGAGCACGGGACCGGCGATGCCGCAAAACGCACCGTAGCCCCACCCGCAGATCAGACCGCACAGCAGAACGGGAATGTGCATGGGCAGGAATACCGTGCCCGCGCCGAAGGCGTGGAACGCAAGGGGAAGCACATAGCAAAGAGCAATACAGACCGCGCAAATACAGGCGCGTTTGACGGATGACATTTCTTTCATAAGCTACCTCCGAAAAAAGCACTTCTATTCTAATGGTTCCGGCACGCTTTCACAAGCCCCCTTGGGGGATATTGCGCCGAAAATGTCGAAAAAACCCCCTGCGGGGGTTGCCTCTATGCCTGAAATCCAGTATGATAAAGTACAAAACTACGGAAACAGGTGAAACAGATGCAGAACATCATTGCGGATATTTCGGAACAGGTGCAGCGGGTCATCATCGGCAAGCGTGAGGTCGTGGAGAAGGTGCTGATGGCGATCCTCGCGGACGGGCATATCCTGCTGGACGACGTGCCGGGCGTGGGAAAGACCACCCTTGCCGTCGCGCTGGGGAAGGTGCTCGGACTTGCGTATCACCGCGTCCAGTTTACGCCCGACGTCCTGCCCTCGGACATTGTGGGCTTTTCCATGTACGATAAGGAGAGCGGATGCTTCCGCTATATGCCGGGAATCGTCAACAGCACGAATCTGCTCCTTGCCGACGAGATCAACCGCACCTCCAGCAAGACCCAGTCCGCGCTTTTGGAGGCGATGGAGGAGCGGCAGGTCACGGTGGACGGGCAGGTCTACCCGCTGCCGACGCCGTTTTTGGTTATCGCGACGGAGAACCACGTCGGCGCGGCGGGCACGCAGCTTTTGCCGCACGCGCAGCTGGATCGTTTTTTGGTGCGGCTGACCATCGGTTATCCCGATTTTGAGAGCCAAATGGAGATTCTGCGCGGCAGACAGACCAAAAATCCGCTGGATACGGTCAAGCAGATCACGACCAGCGAGGAAATCCGCCGCAAGCAGCGGGAGGCGGCAGCCGTGACGATGAAGGACGAAATTTTGGCTTATATTACCCGTCTGGCTATGGCCTCCCGCGAGGATTCTATGATTGAGCTTGGCATCAGTCCCCGCGGCGCGATCGCTTTAGGCAAAATGGCGCGGGCTTGCGCCTATGTGCATGGGCGGGACTTCGTCATTCCGGCGGATGTGCGCGAGGTTTTTTCCGACGTCTGCGCCCACCGCATTCTCCTGAGCCAAAAGGCGAGAGCCGCGCATATGACCGCACGGGAGGCTTTGGAGCGGCTTTTGCGCGAGACGCCCGAGCCTTACGAAGCATAGCCATGTGGAAACGCAGATGCCTGTGGGCGGCAGCGCTGTTGCTGAGCGGTCTGCTGTACTTCTTCGAAAACAATGCGGGAACGCTGACGCTTTTGCTTTCGGCGCTGCTCCTGCCTTGCTTCGGCGTTTTACCGCTGCTGTGTCCCGTATCGGCGGCGCTTTCCGTGTCTGCGGCGGCGGAGAAGGGGCAGAGTGTGCCCGGCGTTGTCCGGCTGACAAACGGAGGCGTCCTGCCCCTTCCGCGTGTTACGCTGCGGCTGACCTGCCGCAACCTGCGCACGGGAGAGGAAGCCGCGCAGGAGATTGCCTTGTCTCTGCTGCCGAAGGAAACCCGCGAAGCGGCATTCCGTTTGGACTGCCCGCATTGCGGGACGGTTCGCTTGGAAGCGGCAGAGATTACGGTTTATGATCTGTTTGGCTTGGCGCGGCGGAAGAAGCCCTGCACCGCCGACACCGAATTTACCGTCCTTCCCGCCCTGTTTCAGCCGGAGCTCCTGCTCAGGGACAGCGCCGCAGCCTTGCCGGACAGCGATAGCTATGCCCCCGACCGTCCCGGGAACGATCCGGGGGAGACCTTTGCCGTCCGCGAATACACCCCCGGAGACGCTTTGCGGAAAATCCACTGGAAGCTGTCGGAGAAAACCGACCGCCTGATGGTGCGGGAATTCGGTCTGCCTGTGGTGAACGAGGTGCTGCTCCTGCTGGAAACCGCAGGAAGCGCGGATGCCGGAGCGACGAACGCGGTGACCGAGGTCTTTGCCTCCGTGTCCCGCGCCCTATTATCGCAGGGGCGGGTGCATCAGGTCGGATGGCAGGGGAAAGAGGGTTTTTGTCTGCAAACGGTTTCCGACGAACAGGAATTTGACGCCATGCTGGAAGCGCTGCTCCGTCTGCCGCCACGGGAAAGCGGCTCCGTAGCGCGTGCGTTCAGTGAGGTCGCCCCCCACGGCGGCTTTGCCCATGTGCTCGTCGTTGCGCCGCAGCTTCCCGCGGGAATGGGGGAGCTTGTCAGCGGCAACCGCGTGAGCGTACTGCTGTGCGGTTCCGCTTCTGCTGAGGGCTTGCAGCCGGACGGTACCTATCTTCTCTCCTTTGACAGCGCCGGCTACGCGCAGGCACTGTGCCGTTTGGAGGTGTGACGATGGAGCTGCATTTCATAAAGCCGCAAAAGCCCTCCGTTCTCGGGAAGCTCCGTCCGGCACTGTTGTTTGCCGCTCTTTGGTGCGCAGTTTCGGGGATGGCGGAGCTGTTTTCCCCCTTTGCGTTTGTCGGACTGCTTCCGCTGCTCGTCCTGCCCTTCCTGCCGCAAAAGGCGCGGCGTTGGGGAGGGCTTGCGCTGCTTGCACTGACTTTGGGCTTTTTCGCCCTGCGCTTTTCCGCAATCACGGACGGTCTAAAAATGCTCGCCAATCGGATGTTTACCGTCAGCGAAAGCTGTCAAGCATATGAATATGACCGGTTTCCCGTGACGGAACGCAGGTGGGCGCTGCGGGAGGGGCTTGCCTTTTTCTCGCTGGCAACGGCGTTTTTGGTGTATGCCCGCGGAGGCGGCGCGCTGACGGCTGTGCTTTTGCTTGCGCAGGCGTATTTCGGCGTGACCCCGAAGGCGCTTTGGCTGCTCCTTCTCCTGCTTGCGGCGGCGCTGTATGTGCTTCCCCGGGAGCGGCTTTGGCTGCACGCTCTGACTGCGGCGGTTCTGATCGGGCTGCTTGCTCTCTGCGTGAGCCTCGTTGCGCCGGAGCCGAACGTTCGCATTTCCGGCTGGGACGAGCAGGCGCGCGACCGCCTTGCGCTGCACAGTATCTTCTATGAGCGCACGCCCGAGGCGGTAGAGGTGCCGCAGACCGAAGAAACGCCGCCGCAGCAGCAGGAGCTTCAGCCGAACCAAGCGGTTTCCGAGCAGCGGGTCAATGTCCTGTTTTATGCGCTGGCGCTGTTGACGCTGCTGCTTCTGTTCGTGCCTGCCGTGCTGCGCGACCGCGCGGAGAAAAAGCGGACACGGAATCGCGCGGGCTTTGACGATCCCGACTGCGCCGCAGCGATCCGCGCCATGTATCTGCACAGCCGGAAATGGCTGCGCTTAAAGCCTGCCGACACGCCGCAGGAGATCTCCGCGCTTTGGCTGGAGGCTGCGTACAGCGACCACGCTTTGACCGAGACGCAGCGGGCGCAGATGGCGCAGTATCTTATGCAGGTGGAGCAAAGCGTGTGGCAGAATGCTACGAAACGGGAACGGCTGCACATTCGGTACCGTCTTTGCCTATAGGAGGGCGAGCAAATGAAACGAATACTCCCTTTTTTTCTGCTGCTTCTGCTGTTTTCGCTGACTGCCTGCCGCCGAAGGATCATGCCCGACGCGGAGCAGGTCATCTATGAGACCTATTTGCAGGAGACGCCTGTTACGGAGCCGACGGAGGATATGACCGAGCCGCCGACGGAGCTGTCTACGGAGTCTACGACGGAGCCGCCGACGGAGCCGTCCACGGAGTCTACGACGGAGCCGGCAACGGAGCCGCCGGAAACCGTCGCTCCCTCCGCGCCCACGGAACCGGAGACAACGCCCGCCGAGGGAGGGACGCCGGAGCCGTCCGCAGAACCGACCGAGCCGACGGAGGCGGTTGAGGTCACGGTGCGCTTTGATCCCAACAAGGGATGCTGCGCGCAGGAAAACGCCGTCGTAAAGGTGGGAAGCGCTTACGGGAAGCTGCCGGTTGCCGAACGCAGCGGCTTCACCTTTACGGGGTGGTATGACAGCAAAAACGGCGGCGCGCGCATTGACAGCGCCACCGTGGTTACCGCTGCGGAGGATCATACGCTCTACGCCCACTGGTCGGCGCGTTCCGCTTATGCCGTGATCTTCGATCCGAACGGCGGCCGCCTGTCTTCCGAAGAAACGGAGCGCTTGGTTTACGCGGGCGACGCTTACGGCGAGCTGCCCGTCCCCACCCGCCGGGGCTATGACTTCGCAGGCTGGTTTACGGCGGCGGAGGGCGGCGATACGGTGCAGTCCGCCGATGTTTTTTCTGGCACGGAAACGCAGACACTCTACGCGCATTGGAGCTATAACCCGTTCGACTACTGGTCGTTCTTCCTGGAGAATACCACGCAGCAGGTATATTCCTGCCAGCAGAAGTCCGTCTATCTGGAATTTGACGCGGACGATATTACCACGAGCTACTGCCGGCTGATTTCTGCCACAGGCTCCTATAATGTTGCGCAGAACCGGGAGGATATGACCGTAACGGACGAATGGGTCTTGGAAAAGAACCCGGATGTTATCGTCAAGGTTGTGGGCGATATGGGCAGCGCCGGTACGGTATATAACGCCATGTGCGCCCGCTTCCCCGGGAGTCGCGTTTTGGTCGTGCCGAACGCGGCGGTCTACGGCAGCGCCGCGCAGACGCTTTACTATCAGATTTGTTTTGGAAAGCTTTTGTACCCCGAATGGTATACGGAGGCGGACACGGATACCGTCGCCGCCGAGCTGGGCGTCAGCGGCAGCATTTACGGATAGCGAAGGAAAAAGCATTGCCGCTGCACCCGGTTGCAGCCTGCGGCATCCCCGAAGCGCCTGCGAAGGGGCGGGGAATAGTGAATAGAGAATAGTGAAGAGTGAATAGTTAAACTGTACCCCGTAGAATGGACACGATGAAAAGTGCAAAACAG
>JBJDYD010000110.1:0-42272 GCA_051867015.1 Faecousia sp.
CTTCATAGGCGGATCGTAGGGCACGACGACTCGGCGTGCCGTCCGCGAAGCGGCATACAGAAAAGATAAGCAGATTGGTACATGGTTGGTAGTTCTACGCGGCGCGCCGAGGTCGTTAGCGCAGCCGTTGGCGAGGAACAAGCCTTACGGATGCGGCATGCCCCTTGCGGGTGCGCGCCCTACGGCGAACTGCCACCGATCTCAAAAGGTCGCATCTAATTAAGTGTAACATCATAGTAGGGACGGCTATCCGAGGCGGGCGAGTATGAGAATGTTTGCTTGCGGGTGTAGCTCCGGCGCCTTACTTGCAGCTATAATACCGATACGAAAAGGAGTTATTCTATGAAATTTTCCGAATATCCCTATGCGCGCCCTGATATTGCGGCGCTGAAGCGGGAGCTTCAGGAAGCGGCAAAGGCGATCCAAAACGCCGCTTCCGCGCAGGAACAGATTGCTTTGTTTGATGCCGTCACCGCGAAGATGCAGGAGGTTCAAACCCTCGGCTCTCTTGCCTATGTCCGCAACACCATCAATACCGCCGATCCGTTCTATGAGGCGGAACGCGAGTTCTTTGACGAGGCGGGTCCCGAACTGGAGGAGAGCTCGCAAGAGGTCAATATCGCCTTGCTGGATTCCCCCTTCCGCGCGGAGCTGGAGGCACATTACGGCAGTCTGCTGTTTAAGAATCTGGAGATTGCCCGCCGCAGCTTCAAGCCGGAGCTGATCCCGCTTATGCAGGAGGCAAGCAAGCTCGAAGCGCAGTATCAGAAGCTCTATGCCGGTATGACCGTCGAGTTTGACGGACAGACAATGCCGCTTCCGATGCTGGGCAAATATAAAGAGAGTCCCGACCGCGCAGTCCGCCGCGCCGCCTTTGAGGTGGAGGGCAAGGCGTTTGACGCCCACCGCGAGGAGCTGGACGAGATTTATGATAAGCTCGTCAAGAACCGCAACGCCCAGGGCAGAATGCTCGGTTACGAGAATTACATTCAACTCGGCTACGACCGCCTCGGCAGAAACTGCTACGGCGCAAAGGAGCTGAACGAGTTCCGCGAGCAGATCGCCCGCGACTTGGTGCCGATCATTGCGGAGGTCAAGGAGGCGCAGCGCAAGCGCATCGGCGTCGATCGCCTGTGCATCTATGACGATAAATTCCGCTTTGCCGACGGCAACGCGAAGCCGGAGGGCACACAGGAGGAAATTTTGGCGGCAGGCAAGGCAATGTACCAAAACCTCAGCCCTGAGACAAAGGGATTCATCGAAGAGATGTTTGACGGTGAGCTGTTCGATGTCCTCTCCCGCGAGGGCAAGGCGCCCGGCGGCTATTGCACCGCTTTCCCCACCTACCGGATGCCCTTTATCTTCTCTAACTTCAACGGCACGTCGGATGATGTCGATGTGCTGACCCATGAGGCAGGGCATGCGTTTGCCTTCTACCGCGCGATGCACTCCGATATTCATCCGACGCTGCAGGAGCCGACCATTGAAGCCTGCGAGTGCCACTCCATGAGCATGGAATTCCTGACGCAGGACTATCATAAGAATTTCTTCGGCGCGAACACCGCAAAATATGAGCTGGCGCACTGCGAAGACAGCCTTGATTTCATTCCCTACGGCTGCATGATCGACGAATTCCAGCATCGGATGTACGAAAACGAAAACCTGACGCCCGACGAGCGCAACGCCGTGTGGGAGGAACTGGAGCATAAGTACCGTCCGTGGCTCGAGATGGATAATTTGCCCTTCTATGGCAGATATTCCCACTGGCAGTGGAAGCTGCACGTCTATCTGCATCCGCTGTACTATATTGATTATTGCATGGCGCAGACCGTTGCCTTCCAGCTTTGGACGCTTTCCATGAAGGATAGGGACGAGGCGTGGAAGCGCTACCTTGCGTTCGTGGATAAAGCGGGCACCATGACCTTTGCCGATCTCTGCCACAGCGCAGGGCTGCGCGTGCCCTATGAGCAGGGGACGATCAAGGACGTCGGCGCAGGCATCCGCGACTGGTTGAAGGAGAACAGCCTCTCATGATGAACCGCAAGATCTACCGCGAAAACTATGTGAACAATCTCTCCGACCCGTCGAAACCGATCTATATCGGCGAGTATTATCATTTTGACGGGACGGAGAAGCAATTCCGCGTCTTTCGGGCGCTGATGCTGCTGCTGTCTCTGATCGGTGTGGGCGCGCTGGTGCTCTGCGGTCTGCAGGCGCAGGCTGGACCCTCCGATGACTGCTGGTACTGCGTTCTGCCGTGGGCATTGGCGTGGCTCCCGCTCGGTATGACGGTCTATTCCGCCGTCCGCCTGCAATTCGCCGAGCTGCCGATGCGCATTGACGTATACCGCGGCTGCTTCCGCAATTTCTTCGGCACGACGCTGGCAAGCGCAATTTTGGCGCTTTGGCTGACCGTCGGAGAAGTCATTCGGATGCTTGCCGGCAGCGCTTCCTATCCCGATGACACCTATGCTTTGGTCGGTGCGGCGGTCTGTTTGGCAGCTTCCGCCACGGCATTTTTCCTCAGAAGTGGAAAAACATTCACGGTCGTTGAAAATCATTCGGCAAAAAACAACGGCAATCGTGAAAAATAAACAAAAAAGCAATAGCGGCTTTTGCTATTTTTGTCACAGTATTCGCAAAAAGAGTCTTGAAAAGTTCACATTTTCTTGTATAATAAATAAAAAGCATTTGCTTTTGCGTCTATGCAGACCAAATGTGTGTGTCCGGCACACAGTTGTGCTGTTTTAGATAAATCTGAAAAGTGAGGTAAGAAAATGAAGAAGTTCATCGCACTGCTTCTTGCCCTCTGCATGGTAGCCTGCCTGTTTGCCGGCTGCAAAGAGGAAGAAGCACCTACTCCGTCTTCCGACACCGGTGCCAGCAGCACGACGGAAGCACCCACCGATCCCACCAGCGACCCCGGCTCCAGCGAGTCCACCCCGCTTGTCGTTGGTTACCTGCCCTTCTCTGAGAAGTTCAGCCCGTTCTATGCGGATACTGGCTACGATCAGGACGTTGTCGGCATGGTTTCCCTCGGCATCATGACCACCGACCGTACCGGCGCTATCGTCTACAACGCCATCGAGGGCGAGACCATCCCCTACAATGGCACGGACTATACTTACACCGGCCCGGCCGACATCTCCGTCAACTATGACGATGCGAGCGACACCACTACTTATCACATTAAGATCCGTGACGACCTCGTATTCTCCGACGGCGAGCCCCTGACCGCGAAGGACATCCTCTTCACCTACTATGTCCTCTGCGATCCGACCTACGCAGGCTCCTCCACCCTGTACTCCGTTGACATCCAGGGTCTGCAGAACTACCGCACCCAGACCACCGATGAGGTCTATGCAAAGTATGCAGAGATGGCTGACGCTTACTTCGAAGCGGGCGCTGTTGACGAAGCCGACGATCTTTCCGTCGCTTACTACGGCTGCCTCGACGCTGCCTGGGCTGACCAGTGCATGATGATCGTCAACTATGTCAACAACAACTACGCAGGCTATCAGCCCGACTACATGCCCGACGGCGACCTCTCCAACGAGGCAGACCAGATCGCTTTCGGTATGGTCATGTGGGGCTTCGGCGCTACGGACGGCGAAGGCAACTTCATGTATGCCGGCGCTGAGGGCGATGTGACCAAGGCGATCTCCGAAGTCACCATCGACGACTATGTTGCCGCTACCAAGGCTGCATACGAGAACGATCCTGTTGCTTTCTATGAAACCGAAGCTACCGGCAACGAAGGTGCAAGCGTTGTTGACGCTGCAAAGGCTTCCTTCATCAGCACCTATGGTCCTCTTGACGAGGCGATGGGCGGCAAGGGCGTCACCTCTATCTCCGGCATCACCATGCTGAACGATTACGAGGTTGAGGTCGTTGCGAACGGCTTTGACGCTGCTGCTGTTTATCAGGTCTGCGGCATCACCGTTGCTCCGATGCACTACTACGGCGACGCTTCCAAGTGGAATCCGGACGAAGGCCAGTATGGCTTTGACTTCCAGGATCTGAGCGGCGTTCAGGCAAAGACCACCCAGCCCCTCGGCGCAGGCCCGTACAAGTTCGTCAAGTACGAGAACCGCGTTGTTTACTTCGAGGCCAACGAGCTCTACTACAAGGGCTGCCCGAAGACCGTGAACGTTCAGTTCAAGGAAACCCTCGAGGCCGATAAGATCTCCGGTATCGACACCGGCGTTATCGACGTCACCGATCCCTCCGGCTCCGTTGAGAAATTCAACCAGATCCGCAGCCTGAACAGCAACGGCGAGCTGAGCGGCGACCGCATCTACACCAACAGCGTTGACAACCTCGGCTACGGCTATATCGGCGTGAATGCAGACACCGTTTGCATCAACAACGAGCCCTCCAGCGAGGCTTCCAAGAATCTCCGTAAGGGCATTGCCACCATCATCGCGGTTTACCGTGAAATGGCGATCGACTCCTACTACGGCGACGCTGCAAGCGTCATTGAGTACCCGATCTCCAGCACCTCCTGGGCTGCTCCCCAGGCTTCCGATGCCGGCTACCAGGTCGCTTTCTCCGTCGATGTTGACGGCAACCCGATCTACACTGCCGACATGACCCCGGATGAGAAGTACGAAGCTGCCCGCACCGCGGCGCTCGGCTTCTTCGAGGCTGCCGGCTACACCGTCGAGGACGGCAAGGTCGTTGCTGCTCCGGAAGGCGGCTCCATGGAATATCAGGTCATCATCCCCGGCGACGGCACCGGTGACCACCCCTCCTTCGCAATTCTGCAGGAAGCTCGCGACTCTCTGGCTCAGATCGGCATGACGCTGGTCGTTTACGACCCGGCTGACTCCAACGAGCTGTGGGATGCCCTCGATGCCGGCACGCAGAACCTGTGGTGCGCTGCATGGGGTGCAACCATTGACCCGGATATGTATCAGGTCTATTACTCCACCAACGTTGTCGGTGAGGGCGGTTCCGATTCCAACCACTATCACATCCGCGACAACGAGCTGGATAAGCTCATCATTGAGGCTCGTACCTCCGACGATCAGTCCTTCCGTAAGGCTACCTATAAGGAATGCCTCGACATCATCCTTGACTGGGCGGTTGAGATTCCTGTCTATCAGAGACAGAACATCGTTATCGCTTCCGAGGAGCGTGTCAACACGGCGACCATGACGCAGGATATCACCACGTTCTATGGCTGGATGGCTGAGATCGAGAACCTCGAAATGAAGTAATCCATCGGCATTTTCTGAATTTAAGTAGATACTAACTCAGACGATATGGCCCGCCGGAACCCCAAAATTTCGACGGGCCATACCAGTTTGAAATCTGACAGTTGCGGGAGCGTGAACTATGAAGCAATTTATTGCAAAGCGTACAGTGATCAACATTTTCGTGTTGTTCTTTGTGGCGCTGGTCATTTACGCCCTGATGCGTGCCCTTCCTACCGATTATGTTGAACGTATCGCAAGACAGAAGGCCTCGCTTCCCGGCGCGAAAAGTTATCAAGAGTGGCTCGCCCAACTGGGTGATGCCTATGGCTATAACGACAATGTGTTTGTCGGCTTTTTTAAGTGGCTCGGCAGTGTGTTCCAAGGAAACTTCGGTGATTCCTGGCAGTATAACCAGCCCGTTATTGAAAAATTTAAAGACGTTATTTGGTACTCTGTTGTTCTCGGCGCAATTACTTTCGTCCTCGAAATCGCGATTGCTGTCCCGCTCGGTATCCTTTCCGCCCGTAAGCAGTACAGCAAGACTGACTATGCAGTTACAGTGTGCGCATTGTTAGGCATTTCTCTGCCTACATTCTACATTGCCACACTTTTGAAATATGTGTTCTCCGTAAAGCTCGGTTGGTTCGATCTTTACGGTATTGTCGGCAGAGATTATGAATTCCTAAGCGGCTTTGGAAAATTCCTGGATATGACAAAGCATATGATTTTGCCTATCCTGACGCTGACACTGGTGAGTGTTGGCAGTCTCATGCGTTATACCCGAACGAATATGTTAGAGGTTTTGAACTCAGACTATATTCGTACGGCGCGCGCAAAGGGTGTTCCGGAGAATCGCGTCATTAACCATCATGCGTTCAGAAATACCCTCATTCCGCTGGTCACCATCATCGGCGGCAGTTTGCCCGGTCTGTTCAGCGGCGCTATGATCACGGAGCAGCTGTTCCAGATTCCCGGCATCGGCTATATCTCCTATGAGGCGATGGTCGGCGGTGATATTCCCTTCACCATGTTCTATATGACCTTTATGGCGCTGCTGGTTCTTGTCGGCACCTTGATTTCGGACATCCTCTATGCCGTGGTTGATCCGCGCGTGCGTGTCAACTGAGAAAGGAGGAGCAATATGAAAAAGAATGACGAATTGAAAAAGAAGGATTCTCATATCAGCACCTCCACAGCGCTGGATGACGAGCAGCGTGTGAAAGTCCTTTCGCCGACCATGTTGGTTATGAAGCGTTTCTTTCGTAACCGTTTGGCAATTGTAGGACTTTGCATCATCATCTTTATGTTCCTTTTCTCTTTTGTCGGTCCTCTCTTTATGGAATATGAGGAGACGCAGAAGTTTTATAAAGAGGAATATCTGTACAAGCTCTATGCACAGGGCACTTATGTTTCCGATGTAACGATCAGCACGCCCGAAGGGGCTGACACGCTTCCTTCCTCCGCGCAGCGTTATATTCTTCCCGCGATCAATAAGGGAGAGGATTCCTTTGAGGTCGACGGCATGACCTATACGCTGGAGAAGTATTCCGATGAATTTTACGGCGTGGACGGTATGACGGTTTTTGCTAAGGTGGATACCTTGGCAGGAAACTATATTTTTGACACTGAGCTCGACGCTGCCACCCAGCAAGCGATCATTGATGCCATTGAACAGGGCGAGACGGAGCTTGTATACAACGGGGAGTCCTATTCTGTCGAAAAGAACGGCAAAAACTCCTATAATATCGGCACCTATACAGAAGTCGGTTTTGCGAGTACGATTTCCTTCACGACCGTGGATGGCTCCACCCCGCCGTATACCGTTCGCTATGATGCGCTGAAAGCGTTGAGCGGCGGGGCAGATACCTTTGTCGTCGACGGCGTTGAGTATCGTCTTGAAGAAGCCAATGAGAATTCCGCCATGCTCTATGCGGACGGCGAGGAGTATGCCTATGTCGGCAGCTTCATCCTCAACGCAAAGATGGCTGACGTCCGGATTTCGCCGGAGTTTATCCTCTTCGTAGAAGAGACGCTGCTGCAGATGAAGGCGGACGGCGTCCTGGAGACTGAGGTTACCTTCACGGAGGCGGACGGCACCGAGAAGAGCTATACCATTCAGAATGACAACGGTCAGTATATTGTCAATCATGAAGAGCTCTCGCTGCTGCTTGACCGCTACGCGGATCCGAGCAAGGATCATATCTTCGGCACGGATAAGGACGGCATGGACGTTTTGGTGCGTCTGATGTACGGCGGTCAGGTTTCCCTGCTGATCGGCTTTATCGGCGTTTTCTTTGAAATCATCATCGGCATCATTCTCGGCGGCCTTGCGGGTTATTTCGGCAGATGGGTGGATACACTTATCATGCGTATCGTTGATATATTCAACTGTATTCCCACCTATCCGCTGCTGATCATCCTCGGCACATTTATGGATTCCATGAATGTCGGTGCGCGTGAGAAGATATTTATGTTGATCATCATTCTCGGCTTGATCAGCTGGCCCGGTGTTGCCCGTATGGTGCGTGGTCAGATTCTCTCACTGCGCGAGCAGGACTTCATGATTGCGGCTGAGGCTTCCGGTTTAAAGACAAGCTCCCGTATTTTCAAGCATTTGATCCCGAATGTCATGCCGCAGTTGATCGTTATTGCGACGATGGGCTTGGGCGGTCTGATCCTGACGGAGTCTACGTTAAGCTATTTGGGCTTGGGCGTTCGCCATCCCTACGCCTCTTGGGGCAGTATTATCAATGCCGTCTCAGACATGTACGTCATGCTGAACTGTTGGTTTATGTGGATTCCCGCCGGTATGCTGATCTTGCTTACCGTTCTTGGCTTTAACTTTATCGGTGACGGTCTGCGAGACGCGTTTGACCCGAAAATGAAGCGATAAGGAGGCGGAAATATGGGACTGTTTAAGAAGAGCAGCAAAAAGAGCGCGAATTATATTTCCGCAAAGGAATCCCGCAGGATCTCCCGGGAGAACCGCAAGATTACGAAGCAGTATGAAAAGGAGATCACGAGGAAGCACGCTGATCCCTCCGAATATCTGACGGAGATGAAGGATCCGAATAACATTGTCGAGTTTGACAATCTACATTCCTACTTCTTCACGGATATCGGCGTGGTCAAGGCAGTGGACGGCGTGACCTTCGAAGTGCCTGCCGGTAAAACGGTCGGCGTTGTCGGCGAGTCCGGCTGCGGCAAATCGGTCACCAGCCTTTCGCTGATGCGTCTGCTGCAGCGCCCCACCGGTCAAATTGTCGAAGGGGCGATCCGCTTTAATTCCGGCGACGGCGTTTATGATATTGTGAAAACGCCGATCAGCATCATGCAGAATCTGCGCGGCGAAGCAATGTCCATGATCTTCCAGGAGCCGATGACCAGCTTGAACCCCGTGTTCCGTATCGGCGATCAGATCGACGAGGTTGTTCAGCTGCACAACCCGAAATTTACAAAGGAAGAGATCAAGCAAAGATCCCTTGAAATGATCTCCCTTGTCGGCATTCCCGACGCTGAGCGGATGTACCGCCGTTATCCGCATGAGCTTTCCGGCGGTATGCGCCAGAGAATCATGATTGCGATGGCTTTGGCGTGCAATCCGAAGCTGATCATTGCGGACGAGCCGACCACCGCGCTGGACGTTACCATTCAGGCGCAGATTCTGGATCTGCTGCGTGAATTGAAGGACAAGATCAACAGCTCCATCATGTTGATTACCCATGACCTCGGTGTCATTGCCGAGATGGCGGATTACGTCGTCGTCATGTATGCGGGCAAGGTCGTGGAGAAGGGCACTGCGGAGGATATTTTCTATCATCCGGCACACCCCTACACCATCGGTCTGCTTGCCAGTAAGCCTGTGGTCAATAAGGAGCAGGATCGCCTGTATTCGATCCCCGGCAAGGTGCCGAATCCGATCAATATGCCGAACTACTGCTACTTTAAGGATCGCTGCGAGATGTGCGTTGGAGGCTGCGAGGGTGTATACCCGAAGGAAATCAGCCTGAGCGAAACGCATAAGGTTTCGTGCTATCGCTACTATAACGGAGAGGGGGAGCCAAGTCAAAATGAGTAAGGAAAAAGATACCAAAGCCCCGACCCATGAGGCGTTTCAGCATAGCTCGGAGAACCTGCTCGAGGTTCGCAATCTGAAAAAGTATTTCCCGATCAAGTCCGGCTTCCTCCAGCGCACTGTCGGTCATGTCCGCGCGGTGGACGGCGTCACGTTTAACATTAAGCGCGGCACCACCATGGGTCTTGTGGGCGAGTCCGGCTGCGGTAAAACGACCACCGGTCGTGTTATCCTTCGCCTGCTTGACGGAAAGACCGAGGGCGAAGTCCTGTTTGACGGAACCGATATTTATTCTCTGGATAAGAAGGCACTGCGGGAGATGCGGAAGAAGATTCAAATCGTCTTCCAGGATCCCTATTCCAGCCTTTCTCCGCGTCTGCCTGTCGGTGAGATCATCGGCGAGGCGGTGCGTGAGCATAAAATCGTTCCGCCGGAGGAATTTGACGATTATATTGACCGCATCATGGCATCCTGCGGCTTGCAGCCCTATCATAAGGATCGCTACCCGCATGAGTTCTCCGGCGGTCAGCGTCAGAGAATCTGCATTGCCAGAGCGCTTGCACTGAACCCTGAGTTTATCGTCTGCGACGAGCCGGTTTCCGCGTTGGATGTTTCCATTCAGGCGCAGATCATTAACCTGCTGAAGGATTTGCAGGAGGAGTACAACCTGACCTACCTGTTTATCTCCCATGACCTTTCCGTTGTCGAGCATATTTCCGATACGGTCGGCGTTATGTACCTCGGCGACCTTGTCGAGTACGGCAACAAGGAAGACCTGTTTAAGCATCCGCTGCATCCCTATACCGACGCACTGTTCTCTGCGATTCCGGTGCCTGATCCGCATGTCAAGATGAAGCGCGTGATTCTTGAGGGCAGCATCCCGTCGCCCGCCAATCCGCCTTCCGGCTGCAAGTTCCATACGCGCTGCAAGCATTGTATGGAGGTCTGCAAGCAGGAGGTTCCGGAGGAGAACTGGGTGAACGACTCGCATTATGTCCGTTGCCATCTGTATGACAAGGGCTGCGAGGAAGCGCTGGAAAAGTATTTGAATGAAAAGGCTGTCAGCAACAAATAATATGAAAAAATGGGGAGAGCCTTGCGGCGCTCCCCATTTTCAAAAGGAGAGCGGCTATGAGCAGAAAACCGAAGAAGTACGACGATGATGACGGCCGCACCATTGCGCCGATGAACATTGACGGTATGCCGTGGTATGTTGATACGGCAAAGGGCGCGCAGAAGGAGAAAAAAACAGATGACGAAGAAGAGGAGATTTCCCCCGAGGAGCAATATCGTCAGCTGCTCAAGGAGGAGGATCCCGACGCATATCGAAAGCTGGAAAGAAAAGAGACGCGCGCAATGGTATTCGCCGCCCTGAAGGCAGCTATGCTGGTTGCCGGTGTTTTCCTGGTCGGACTCCTGTTATTTATTTGCTTTTGCGTATTTATTTGGTTTCGTTAAAAAATCATCGACCCTCGCAGCTGCTTCATGCTGCAAGGGTCGATGATTTTTTTAGAGAGGCAAGCAGGCAGCCTCTGCTGCATTCCGATCATGGGAAACCGGATCAATGCATTTCCTTTTCTGCGTGTTTCTTGATGGCTGCAAAGCTTTCCGCGCTGATCACATGCTCGATGCGGCAGGCATCTTCGGCAGCAACCTCGGGGGACACGCCGAGCGCGGTGAGCCAGCGGGACAAAAAAGTATGGCGCTCAAAAATGCGTTCGGCGATTTCCTGTCCGGCAGGAAGGAGCGTGATGAAACCTCCGGCATCTACCTGAATATAGCCGTTTTCGCGCAAATTGCGCATGGCTATGCTAACGCTCGGCTTTGAGAATTCCAACTCGTTGGCTATGTCAACAGATCGAACGGCACCTGTTCGATGCGAGAGAATCAGGATTGTCTCCAAGTAATTCTCCGCCGATTCTTGAATTTTCATGATCTCCTCCTTACGGGTAAACTTCTCAGCGAATAAAGTTGGTGTGCAGAGGCGCTTCATAATTCGGGGCGGGAACGCCGGAAGCCTTGCCCGCTTCGATGCAGCGAAGGAGCCACGCCATGTTTTCGCCTAAGGTGCGCATGGTCTGCAAACCCTCTATGTCCTGCAAAACCTCCTGCGGTGTATTGCCGTGTACCTGATTCCAATATTGTGAGGTCACAATGGGCATGGAGTTGATGGAAAAATACTTATTCAGGCGGTCAAACGCAGCCGAGGCGCCGCCTCTGCGGCAGGAGACGACCGCGGCACCGGGCTTACCTCTGAGCTTTTTTCCCGCACTGTAGAAGAGACGGTCAAGAAACGCCGTCGCCTGACCGGCAGGACCTGCATAGTAGACCGGCGCGCCGACCACGATGCCGTCAAATTCTTCCAGCCTTGCGGCAAGCTCGTTGACCCCGTCGTCAAAAATACAGGGCGTGCCGTCCTTGCATTTGCGGCAGGCGATGCAGCCTGCAACCGGCTTTTTGCCGATCTGATAAAGCTCGGTTTCAATGCTGTGGTTTTTTAAAACCTTTTCTACCTCGCTGAGCGCGGTGAAGGTGCAGCCATTGGTGTTCGGGCTGCCGTTCAAAAGCAATACTTTCATAGCATCCTCCTATTGTCTGCGAATATCGTCTCCTGCAAATTGCACCAAACGATAGGTTCCGATTACGCGGGAGGCGATCTGCGGGCTGTAGCGCCGCTCGAATTCGCGGTCTTCCATATTGGTCGAGATGATGGTGGCGCGGTTTTCCATCATACGCGTGTTGACCAGATCATAAAGCACGGAGATGGTAAACTGCGTTGTCAGCTCCGTGCCGAGATCGTCAATGATTAAAAGGTCACATGCAAAGTACTTGCGGGTACGTTTACGCTCTTCCTCATGCTCTGCGCCGAATTTTTCTGCCTCGAAATCCGCAAATAAATGCGTGGCGGTGTCGTAAACAATGCCGTAGCCACGGTCAACCACCTGACGGGCAATGCAAGCGGACATGTAGGTTTTTCCAAGCCCGGTTGCGCCGGTAAACAGCAGGCTACCCGAGGTGGGAGTAAAGCTTTGCGCATATTTTGCGCACATACGGAGGTTCGACTGCATTAAGCGGCGCGGGGTCGTGCCGAGGTCGTTGTCATAAGTGTCAGGATAGACGTCCAAACGGAAGTTTTCAAAGGTCTCCTTGCCTGAGCCGAGCAGGTTCGACAGGGCAAGCCGCTGCTCCTGACGGCATAGCTCGTGCAGGCAGGAGCACATCTGCGCGCCTTGATAGCCGCTGCCGCCGCACTTTTCGCAAAGCGGTGCGTCGTCCAGCCAGCCTTCTTCAAAGTCAGCCGCCTCAATGATCCAATCGCGCTCCTGCTGCAAGGCGAGATTCTTGTCTCGAATTTTTGCAACCGCTTCTGCCGGATCCTCTCCCTTTCGCAGTGTGGCTGCCATGAGCTGCGTCATGGTGAGCCGCAGGGTGCGGTCGATCTCGGCAAGCCGGGGATAGCGCTCATAGGCGATGCGCAAATGCGCTTCATACTCCCGCTCATGCGCCAGCCGCGCCTGCATAAGGCGTTCCCGTGCGCGGCGGAGAATGTCCTCGCTGTATGGCATATGTCAGTCCTCCAGATCTTCTTTCAGCGCGTTCTGTACCGCTTTCTTTGCCAGCGGAGAGAGCTTGTCGCCATGCCGCTGGAAGCCGTCCTTCCTTCGTTTCGGTACGGAGGGAGGCGCGCCGTCCCCCAATGCAATTTCCTGCGGCGTGTGCAGATTTTTCTCATGCCAACTTTTGAGAATGGAATTCATGTAAGCCCATTTGAACGAACCGATCTGATTGCAGGTGCGCTCATAGGCAAGGTTGATCGACTCATCGGGGAAGCCCATCGAGACCCAATTGGTCAGATAGCGCTCCTCCTCGGCGGTCAGCTTGCGGTTGTCGATTTGCAGCATCAGCCGAAGCTGCTGGATCCGCGTGAAAAGACGCCGCTGCGCTTCCACATGAAAGCAAGCCGCTTCTATGGTCTCAATGCCCTCGTCCGCCCAATGGTACGCCTCTTTTTCAATGGTGCGCATGGAGGGAGCGCGGATGCCCTTTCGGCGGTTTCGCTCAATGCAGTAATTCAGCAGCAGACCGACCACCTCCGTCGGCAGACGCAGATAGTCCGTAAAGGAGAGCAGTGTTTTCAGCTCCTCGGTGGAGAGCGTTCGACCGAGCCGCCGCTGTGCCTCACCGACCAGCTTGGAAAATGCCGCACGGTTGTCGCGCATTGCCTCGCGCAGATCGGCATCCGTATAAACAGGCTTCTCCGGGGCAAGGGCAGGCTTTGTCGGTGTATCCCAAAGCCCTAACTGCACCAGACACTCCTTTGCCGCGATGATCTGCGGGGCGGTAAAGTGCAGTGCGTCCATCGCCGTTTCCAGCGGCTGCTTTGACTTGCGGTAAAGATAGAGCGCCACTGCGTCGGGACAGCTGCATGAAAGCAGCTTGCGAGTTTCTTCGGTTGTCAGCGTTACGCTCTGCATATCTCTATCTCCTTATCGCATATATGATTGCATCGCGCATATCGCCGATACCGACGATATGCGCGTAAAAAGTTGGTTTGATTTCAACAATCCTATTATAGCACAAGGCAGCGATAGGGACAAGCGCGGACGACCGCAGAAAATATAAAATTTTTTAGAGCGAATTTTGGCGGCGACCTATATCTTGTGGCGTCCTGCGGACTATACCACAAAGCCCCCGTTGACCGGCAAATTTTGTCCGGTTACGAATTTCGCACGGGCGAGATATAAAAGCGCCTCGGCGATCTCGTCGGGCGAGCCGTTTTTCCCCAAGGGGGTCTGCTCCGCCAGCTCACGCAGCGTTTCCTCACTGACGGAAGCGCACATATCCGTCAGAATCACGCCGGGAGAGACGCAGTTGACGCGGATGTGGGACGGCCCCAGCTCCTGCGCCAGCGCCTTTGTCAGCGCAATCACCGCGCCCTTTGTTGCGGAATAGGCGACCTCGCAGGACGCGCCGACCTGCCCCCACATCGAGGCGATATTTAAGATACAGCCGGACTGTTTTTGCAGCATCGCGGGTAAAACGGCGTTGACGCAGTGATAGATCCCGTGTACATTCACGGCAAACAGGCGCTGCCATTGTGCCTCGGAGATCTGCGAGATCAGCCCATAGTGGCAAATGCCTGCGTTATTGATGAGAATATCCACCGGCGGAAGCTTTGCAACTGCCGCGCGGACGGCTTCCATGTCGGCAACATCGCAGCAGATTGCCCTTGCGCCTGTTTCCGCTGCGACGGTATGCGCCGCGGTTTGATTCTTTTCATAGAAGAAGGAGACGTCAAAGCCTTCTTTGGAGAAAGCGCGGACTGCTGCCGCGCCGATGCCTCGGCTGCCTCCAGTGATCAATACATGTTCCATTTCTTCCCTCATTTTATAAAACAGACGCCGCATCAGCGGCGTCTGGATTTCGTCTTATGCTCGTATTGACGGCAGCCGGAGATTTTGCTGTCAGAGTCGGACATAAACTGCTTGAGCTTTTCCTCAAAGGTCAGCGGTGCCTTTGGAGCGGCAGGCTTCGGCGCCTCGCTGCGCGGACGTGAAGGACGGCGCTCCTGCTCCTGCGCGCGTTTGATGGAGAGGCTGATCTTTCCCGCGTCGTCAATGCCGATGATCCGGACGCGAACGGTATCGCCCTCGTGCAGATGATCGTGGATATCGCTGACATAGGAATTCGAAACCTCAGAGATATGAACCATGCCGGTGCGGTTCTCCGGCAGGAGAATGAACGCGCCGAATTTTGTGATGCTTTTTACTTTGCCTTCCAGCAATGTACCGACTGTAAACTCCATAGATGCAGTATGTTCCTCCGTTTATTTGCTGCTGTCGATGTAGATGACCTCACCGTCGCTGACGAGATTGAGGCGCTCACGGGCGATTTTGGTGACAGAGGCGTCCGTGCCGAGCTGCGCAATGTCTTCTTGAAGCTCCAAATTAGACTGCTGCAGGGCGGAAACCTCTTCACTGAGCGTTTCTTTTTCGGCTTTGAGCGCGTTGATCTTTGGCTGAAGTGTGACGATGGTGACGATTGCGTATAGCATCACCGCCAGTATGACGAGCTTGGTAATGAGTGACGATTTGCACAGGCGCATCGTACATTCCTCCCGATGTTTTCTTTTGTGGGCTGCGAGAATTCTGTCTTCTTATTGTAACCGATTTTCTCGCTCTTGAAAAGAGATATTTTACACTTTTTTTCAAAAATTCGAGAAATTTTCTGCACATTCGGCAAAACCACCGCAGAGGGAAGGTGACAACGCGCCAAAATGTGGTGCTCCATCGCGTAAAAAGGCGGCTGAGCGTAAAAAACCAGAGGAATATACCGATTGCGGTGCCGAGCAGCATAAAGACGCGGTATTCACCGTTGCCGACCAGCAAAGCAAAGCAGAGATTCCCGAGCAGACACGAGAGGACAAACCACGCGTCAAGAAGATGGGTCAGACCGCGCAGATTACGCCGCAGCCCGCGCAGCAGGTCGTAATGCAGACCGTACAGCAGCCCGAGTGCGGCGGCGAGCAGAAATTGACTGCCTTGCAGTCCGAGCGGCTGTTCCATCTATCGGAACAGGCGGCGCAGGAAGCTTCCGGTCTTCTGCGGCTCCTCATAGCTCAGGGAGTTAATCGTACCGCTGACGGCGACCTGCCCGCCGTCAATGGAAAGCGTCTGCAAATGCAGCGCCTCGCCGCGGATAATCAGAACGCCCCGCGCCGTATGCAGCACGACCGTTGTCTCGTCAAAGCTCTCAACCTCGCTGACACCGCTGACGGACAGCTTCGAGCGGTTATCGAGCCGCAGCTCATGGGGCAGCGTCTGCATGGAATCGTTTGCCATCGTCATCCCTCCGCACTATATATACGGCGCGGTTGGGGAAAATATTACTGAATCTCAGCGGGGTCGTATATCTCTGCCGGCAAAACATCCGAAAGCTCCACCAAGGCGTGATTCAAATCACCGTAGCCGTCGTAACGCACCATACGGCTGCGCAGCGGCAGAACGCCCGGCGCCAGTGAGAGGGTCAGCGTCACGCAGGTGCCGCCCTCGGGATTTCCATTGACAGCAATTGTGCCGCCGTGCAAGCGGGCAATCTCACGGACCATCGGCAGTCCTAATCCGATGCCCTGCGAAGAGGAACCGAATTCCGGGGCGGAGAAGCGCTCGAATATGGTGGACAGAACGCCTTGCTCGATACCCTTACCGTTATCCACCACCCGCAGCAGAAGAAAAAAGTCCTGCTTTTGCGCGCTGAGCGTAATGGTGCTGCCGGAGGGGCAGTGCGCTAAGGCGTTGGCGATTAAATTATATAGAGCGCGTTCCAGCAGCAGGCAGTCAATATCACCCCGCAGCGGTCTGCCCGGCGGTGTGAACAAAAGCTGTACCCCGACGGACTCCGTCAACGGACGGGCGGAGGAGACAAAATCCTTCAGAAAACGGGTGATATCCGTCGGCTCGCGGCGCGCCTCCTTGCGGTGCAGCAGAAGCTGCGCGCCGTCGGACATCTGCCCGCACAGACGAATGAGACGATAAAGCGCCTGATTCAACTCCGCAGCGGCGGGAATCGGCTCCGTCTGCGTTTCCTCAAGCTGCTCAAACAGCGCGTTTGCCGCGTTCAGCATGGCATGCAGCGGCTTGCGCAGGGTGACGGAGGCGTGTTCCACTGCCGCTGCCGTCGCGTTGACCTCCTGCGGTCGGCGCGCGGCAAGGAAGAGATCACCTGACTGCATCGCAAGCACGGAGGCGTCGTATTCCGCACCGCTGAGAATGATCGGCAGCTGCAGCACACCATCCCGCGACCAGACCTCGTACAGCACAGCGTTATTTTCCAAAAGAGAGGAGACAGGCAGACCTTCGGCAAGCAGACCGCGCGCTGCGCCGTTGCACCAAATCACGCTGCCGCCGCGCGCGAGAAAAACCGGCTGTGCCAACAGCTCTAAAATCTGCTTCAGTTCCATATCCATGGTGCATCCCCTCCTTTGCTATTGATAGATCCGGCACAAATCTACCCGGCGTGCCCTACGGGAGCGGTTTCCTTTAGTATCTGTCATGACGGGTAAATTTTGCGCGGGAAAATCTTCCGCGTCGAATTTGTCGAATTTTGTCGAAACATGTCGAAACTATCTGTATCATACCTTATTTGTCACGGAAATGCAAGAGTGGTTACAAATAAATTGCGGAAACCTCTGCACCAATCGGCTGCGGCACTTTTGCGGATTGGTTCGGAGCGTTTCGAGCGCTTTTCCGTCGGCAATGAAAAACTTTTCCGAAAAACGCGGTTGTCGCGGTGCATGGAGTGTGGTATAATAACAGTTCAGAAAGAAAGCAAATTGCGGAGGGAAGCAATGCGAGATACAATACTTGTCAGAGGCGCAAGAGAGAACAACTTAAAAAACGTAGATGTGGAGATTCCGCGGAATGCGCTCAGTGTCTTTACCGGGCTTTCCGGCTCGGGAAAGTCCTCCCTCGCGTTCGATACGATCTACGCCGAGGGACGCAGACGCTATGTGGAGTCGCTTTCCGCTTATGTGCGGCAGTTTTTGGGGCAGATGGACAAGCCCGATGTCGATGTAATTGAGGGGCTTTCACCCGCCATCTCCATTGACCAGAAGACAACCTCCAAGAACCCGCGCTCCACCGTCGGCACGGTCACGGAGATCTATGACTATCTGCGTCTGCTCTGGGCGCGCGCGGGAACGCCCCACTGCCCGCAATGCGGCAGGGAGATTCGGCGCCAAAGTGTGGATCAGATCGTCGATAAGGTGCTTGCCATGCCTGAGGGAACGCGCTTTCAGGTGCTGTCGCCCATTGTGCGCGGCAAAAAGGGCGAGCATACCAAGCTCTTGGAGGATGCCCGCCGCAGCGGCTTTGCCCGCGTGCGCATCGACGGTATCAACTATGATCTGAGCGAGGAGATTTCGCTGGAAAAGAATAAAAAGCACGCCATCGAATTGGTCGTGGATCGCCTCGTTCTGCGCGGAGACATTACCCGCAGACTGACCGACAGCGTGGAGACCGCCCTGTCCCACGGCGGCGGGCTTGTTATCATCCAGTGCCCCGACACCGGAGAGGAGACGCTGTTCTCCCGCAACTACGCCTGCGACGAATGCGGTATCTCCATGCCGGAGCTTTCGCCGCGGCTGTTCTCCTTCAATAATCCGTTGGGCGCGTGTCCGGAATGCTCAGGCTTGGGCTTCCGCCTGAAGGTCGATCCCGCGCTCGTCGTTCCGAATCCCGATCTGTCGATCTATGACGGTGCGATTCAGGCGAGCGGATGGGGAAATATCAAGAACGATTCCATTGCGCGGATGTATTTTGAGGCATTGGCGCTCAAATATCATTTTGATCTCAATACGCCCTTTCATGCGCTTTCGGAAGCTGCCCGCGAGGTGATCCTGTACGGCACGAAGGGCGAAAAGCTTCAACTGCATTATGAGCGCGGCAACGGCAGGGGAACACTGGAGCAGGCGTTTGAGGGAATTATTCCCAATGTGGAGCGCCGTTACCGCGAAACCCAGTCCGATGCCGTGCGCAAGGAGCTGGAGGAGCTGATGACAAGCTCTCCCTGCCCGCACTGCGGCGGCGAGCGCCTGTCCGATATTGCCCGGGCGGTGACGGTGGGCGGGCTGTCCATCATGCAATTCTGCGCCATGCCGGTCAATAAAGAGTTGGAATTCCTCGACAACCTGCACCTCGAAGGGGCGCAGGCGATCATCGCGGAACAGATTCTGCGCGAGATCCGCTCCCGCCTCGGCTTTCTGCAGAGCGTCGGTCTGCAATATCTGACCCTCTCCCGTTCCGCAGGCACACTGTCCGGCGGCGAGGCACAGCGTATCCGCCTTGCCACGCAGATCGGCTCGTCGCTGATGGGCGTGCTGTATATTCTGGACGAGCCGAGCATCGGACTGCACCAGCGGGATAACGATAAGCTGCTTGCGACGCTGCGCCGTCTGCGTGATTTGGGAAATACCCTGATTGTCGTGGAGCACGATGAGGACACCATGCGTGCGGCGGACTATATCGTCGATGTCGGCCCCGGCGCGGGGGTCCACGGCGGCGAGATTGTCGCGCAGGGCACCTTGCAGCAGATCATGGACACGCCGGAGAGCCTGACGGGGCAATACCTCTCCGGCAAAAGAAAAATCCCCGTACCGGCGCAGCGCCGGCAGGGGAACGGCAAGCACCTGCGTGTCTGCGGGTGCTGCGAAAACAATTTGGATCATATTGATGTGGACATTCCGCTCGGAACCCTTACCTGCGTGACGGGCGTTTCGGGCAGCGGAAAATCCTCTCTGGTCAATGAGATCATCGCAAAGCGGCTGCTCGGGAAGCTCAACGGCGCGCGCGTCCGCCCGGGCAAGCATGACCGCATGGAGGGAATCAAAAATCTCGATAAGGTCATTGTGATCGACCAAAGCCCCATCGGACGCACGCCGCGCTCGAACCCCGCCACCTATACGGGGCTGTTCACCGATATCCGCGAGCTTTACGCCGCCACTGCCGATGCTCGTGAGCGCGGCTACAGCGCGGGCCGATTCTCCTTCAATGTCAAGGGCGGGCGCTGTGAGGCTTGCTGCGGCGACGGTCTGGTAAAGATCGAGATGCACTTCCTGCCCGATGTCTATGTACCCTGCGAGGTCTGCCACGGCAAGCGCTATAACCGCGAGACGCTGGAAGTGCTGTATCGGGGAAAGAACATCTCTGAGGTCTTGGAGATGACGGCGGATGAGGCGCTGGAGTTCTTCGAGCATCAGCCGCGCCTGCGCGAAAAGGTTGCGACGCTGGTCGAGGTTGGCTTGGGCTATATCAAGCTTGGGCAAAGCTCCACCACGCTCTCCGGCGGTGAGGCGCAGCGTGTCAAGCTGGCGACGGAGCTTTCCCGCCGCGCGACGGGACGCACGCTCTATATCCTCGATGAGCCGACCACAGGCCTGCATATGTATGATGTGCAGAAGCTTTTGGAGGTGCTGCAGCGTCTTGTCGATGCGGGAAATACTGTGCTTGTCATTGAGCATAACCTTGATGTGATCAAAACCGCAGATCATTTGATCGACTTAGGACCCGAGGGCGGCGACGGCGGCGGCAAGATCGTCGCTTGCGGCACGCCGGAGGAGGTTGCTGCCTGCGAAAAGTCCTATACCGGGCAGTATTTGAAAAAGGTGCTTTTTGAGGAGTGACACGCCATGACTAAGGATCGCCTGACGCGGCGTTTTCTGACGCGGGATCCCGACGCTTTGCCGGATGCGCAGCTGTTGGAGCTGCTGCTTCGCTTCAGCGCGGAGGACGCGGCGGGACTGGCTGCGCGGATCATGGAGCAGTATCCGAGCATCGCCGCTTTGATCGAAGCGGATCCTGAACGCCTTGCGGAGATCGAGGGCATGAATGAGGAGAGCGTCCTGCTCCTGCGCCTCGTGCCGGAGCTGCACCGCCGCTATTTTCTCTCCCGCTCACAGGGAGAGACGCGGCTTTTGCGCAGCACGGATTTCGGGCGCTATCTATTGCCGTATTTCTACGGAGCGCGGGATGAGATGATTTACTTGCTCCTGCTCGATGCGGGCGGGAGGGTTCTGAACTGCCGCAAGTTAGGGCAGGGCAGCGTCAATTCTGCCAATGTGCCCACACGCCGTTTGGTGCAGGAGGCGCTGACCGCCAACGCCACCGGCATCGTTTTGGCGCACAATCACCCCTCTGGCGTCGCTTTGCCGTCAAAGGAGGATATCGAAATCACCTTGCGCCTACGCGACGCTCTAAGCGCATTGGAGATCATGCTTCTTGATCATGTAATCATCGCCGACGACGATTTCGTCTCCATGCGCGAAAGCGGCTATTTCCGGGAGTACGGTTATTGAAGGCGGAAAAGCTTTTTTGCAGCAGCCCTTGTAGGGCGGGGACATGTCCCCTTCGACCGCGTAAGCGGCAGACAGTAAGGATGAACGCGTTTGTGCGCAGTCGGTGGTTCCTGCACAGGCGGACAGAGTCGTCCGCCTCTACAGTGAGAGTTCGTTCTACCGTCGTAGGGCACGACGACTCTGTCGTGCCGACGCGTAAGCGGCAGACGGTACGGGTGAACGGTTTCGTGTATGCTCGGTAGCTCCCGCAAGAGATTGCCACGTCGCTGCGCTCCTCGCAATGACACGAAGGGGCTGTCCCGCTTGTCATTGCGAAACCAGTGCGCACACTGGTTGTGGCAATCTCGTGCAGGAACTACAATAGATTGCCGCGTTGCCACACTCCTCGCAATCCACACGCGAAAAACGCACCACGATAAACGCACCACGATAAACGAAACAGCCCTTGTAGGGCGGGGACATGTCCCCGCCGACCGCGTAAGCGGCAGACGATACAAGCATGTATGCAGTCGGTAGTTCCTACATGCGGCGGGGACATGTCCCCGCCCTACAAAGAGTATCATAACGATGCCCCCAGTCCTGCTGAGAAGGACGCTACATACGCAGAGCGATGGTAATATAGCAATGTAGAACCCCACAGACCTCCTGTTGGCGATCTGTGGGGTTTCGTTCGTTTCTCAGTAAAATTTATTGCGTGCGCTTTCTCAATCTCCGTGTTGCTCTATTTCCCGTGCGATTGCATCAAGAATGAAGCGATTCGTACTTTTTCCTTGCTTTGCTGCAAATTCTGCGATTTTCTTGCGCTGTCCTTTGGGTACGAAAACACTGATGCGGTCGTAAGCTTTTTTATTGTATCTTGCGGTTGCTTCCTTTTGCGCTTCTGAATAGGACATTATCATCACCTAAAAATATACTAACGCAATCCTTGTTAATTATGTATAATTGCGCAAGTATATATTTGTAAATAATGACTATGGATATACTTGTGTAAGTGTAGTACAATTATTTATATTTCAATGTAGGAAAGAGGAAAAACATGCCAAACTACGAAAAAATGTATTTCCACTTATTCCATGCGGTCAGCGATGCAATAGAGGAAATGGACTGCAGCAATTACGGTACTGCTACGGAACGACTCATTCATGCGCAGCTTGCTTGCGAAGAAATGTTCTTACAAGATGTGGACGAGAGGGAAGAAGGGCGGGAAGCTTCAACCAATAGGAACGCCAATTCCGGAATCGTTCTTTTACCATGATAAAAAATAGCTCCTATGCAAGCGGCTTGCATAGGAGCTATTAATAAACGCGAGTTGGGTTATCCGTCAGTCCGAGAAGATAATCCACGGAGACTTGATAGTAATCCGAAAGACGAATCAGAATTTCCGTTGGAATATCCCTCTGTCCAAGCTCATAATTGCTGTAGACCTGTTGGGAGCAGTTTAAAATTTTTGCCATGTCCTTTTGTTTTAAGTCGTGCTCCTCGCGCAGATCGCGAATCCGGCGATACTGTGTCATTTTTTTTCTGCCTCCAATGGTCCCAACAGCTCTGGGTAAGTGACGCCCAAAACCTTACACAACGCCTTAACCTCGTAATCCGGAACGAAGCGTGAGCCGTTTTCAATGCGCAGCACCGTGAGATCGGTGAAATCAAAGCCCTCCAGTTGCAGCCTCGCGGCAAGGGCGCGCTGTGTCAGACCCTGCATATTTCGCAGCTCCCGCACCTTTTTCCCGATGATGTTTTTTGCATCACCGCTCCAGTAGATTTTCATAGACATACCTCTTGCAGATTTCTAAAGATGAAGTTATCCTTGATTCTATCCAAGAAATGTCAAAGAAACCTTCTAAAGATGAAATAAGATGTGAATTATCCTAAAAAATGTAAGCTCAAAACAGGAAAAGATGAAACCATAACATTTTTACCGCAAATTGCAGTATTGACATATACCGCGATTTGCAGTAAAATGGCAGTGTACAGATTTGTTGTGTACCAATGATACACACATCTGCAGTACGAAAAAAGTTAAAAAGATGGAGGCTTAAATGATGGAACAGAAAAAGAATGCAAAATGGTGGATTGCTTGGATCATCAAGATTATTTCCGGCGTAGCGCTTTATTTCAGTATCGCTATTTTGATCACAGCCGTTGACAAGGTAATCGCTGGCGGCAAGGTAGGAATCGGCTATATGCTTTTGCTGACGGGTTGCGCATTTTTAGTCGTACAATTTTTGCTGACACTGCGCACAACGAAGGAGCTTCTTTCTGCGGATCACTTTCAGTGGCTTCCGGCTTTGATGAAAACACTGGTTGGAGTATCATTATATCTTAGCTTGGCGATTCTGGCGAATTTCTCTGAAACAATTATATCGCCCCAAACAGCAACGCTGAGCAATGCGCTGGCCTTTGTCGGTACGCTTCTTTTTGCGGCACAATTCAGCCTGATAGCCTATGGTATTGGAGAGTTCCTTGATAAAAGAAGCTCGTCTGAGGAGAAATAGGAAAACGAAGCGCGAAAAGGGAGGAGTATATCAATGTGGTGTGAGAAATGCGGTAAAGAGCTTGCGGAGAACGCGCGCTTTTGTACCGGTTGCGGGATGCCGGTGATTCAGAATGCAGAGAGAGCTGCGGGACAGGCGCAGGTACCTGATACCGCGCCTATGCCTGCACCTGAAAAAGCCAAAATGCCTAAGTCGAAGACGCCCATGAGCAAGGGGAAAAGGATCACCTTGGCGGTGTTGGTCGGCGTGTTGGTTTTAGCGATTACTGCTGCGGCGTTATTTGCAAACTGGTATTTCAGCCCTGAACAGAAGCTGCTTCGTGCCTTAGACCAAGAAGATTATGACACCGCGCTGAGAATCTATGATGAGGAGCTGGAAGGAGAGGAAAGCGACGCGCTGGTAAACAAGCTGACAGAGCGGCTCACAAAGGTGCGCGAAGATTTTACAAGCGGAGCAATAGATTATAATACCGCGAAACTGGAGCTCAGCGCTGTCCGAAATATGAATCTCCCTGAAATAGCGGATATCTTGTCGGAGACGGAGACCTATGTTAATTCTCTGAACGGTTCCCGTACGGCGTTCAGCACGGCAGAGACGATGCTTGCCTCGGGGAATTACGCTGGTGCGTTAGAGCAGTATACACTGGTGCTGGAGATCGACGAGAATTATGAAACGGCGCTTTCCCGCAGCAAGGAGGCAGCGGATGCTTACTGTCAGGAGGCGCTTTCCAAAGCGGACGCATATGCGCAGGAAGAACTCTATTCCGACGCGATTTCGGTGCTGTATCAAGCGCTGACCGTCCTCCCGGAGGATGCCCGCTTGACGGAAAAGCTTCGCATTTACGAGAATGATGAAGCGGAACAGCAGAAAGCGGAGGTTTTGAAAAACGCTGAAGACTACGCGAAAAACACCGATTATGAGAATGCAATGAAAACCATCCGGAAAGCGGAGAACTACGCTGACGACCCGCAGCTCAAGGCGGCTTATCAGAAGTATTGCAATGAGTATGTAACAAAGATCACCGCGGAGGCTGACGAGCTGATTGCGCAGAAGGATTTCAACGGTGCGAGTTCGCTGCTGAACGAGGCGTTAAAAGTCTTACCGGAAAATGAAACACTTAAGGATAAAATAACGGTGGTGAATGAAAGTAAGCCCCAAGATATTTCACAGCTGATTCCACTTAATTACGGCTCGGAATATATTGACAATATCGAATGGAATTTAGGAGCACCCAAAGATCCCTTTGGGAATGATTATTCGAATTCAGAAAACTACACAATTGTTGAGTATAATCCAATCTGGCGAAGTGGGTCGGCCTATTGCGAGTATAGACTGTATGGTAAATACTCTACTATAACAGGAAACCTAACACCATACGATTCGATCAAAGAAGATGGCAGCATATACATTCAGATATATGCAGACGATAAATTAGTTTATACTTCTCCGCAAGTGACAAGAAAAACGGATACATTTGACTTTTCTGTTGATATTTTGGGAGCGGAGTATTTGAAAATAGTTGTGGTTATCGATATGGATTGCCATGGCTCGCTAATAATGAGTGATGTTCTGCTTTGGCCATAACGATACAGCCACAAGCAAATACTGTGACGAGAGAACCATTTTATCCGAGAAAAGAGGAATAGAGATGACGAGACGATTTTCCGCAGATCAGAATGTGATTGCAAAATGGAGCAGAAAGCGTGGTGCTTATATTGCCAAAGTGATAATCCTGGCAATTATGCTCCCAATACTTTTGGCGCTATTGCAAGATAAAGGGTTTCACTATGAATTAGCATGGAAATTGGACACGAAGGTTTCAACGATTGAAACAGTGGGATATTTCTTGGTTTTCGCGATTATTATCGGACTGATCGTTGATGTGACGCTGATGATTCTAAGCGGTAAAAAGCTGGAATGCCTTCGTAAAAGCTATATTGAGATCAGCAATACGCATATTAGCGGTATGGCATTTCAATCTGATATCAAGCCTAATGCTCCTTTTAGCGTGCCGATCAGTCGCGTTCGGGCAGCAAGCGGCGCGATGGGAGAAGAACTGAATTTGACGCTAACTACATTGGACTATACATATCAATGTCTTGCCATTCAAGACGCGGGACTGGCAGCGTCATTGATAAACGAAGAAGTTATGAAACAAAGAGAAAATGTAAATTAAGAATACTCTCAGGACAATTTGTTAATTTGAAGTTATGTCAAGATAGGGAGGTATTATCAGTGTTTTGTCCGAATTGTGGGAACGAATTACCAAATGAAGCCAAGTTCTGCGCAGTTTGCGGTGTAGCTGTCCAATTAAACGAGCAGCCGTGTTTTGAAGCAAATATACAGGCAAGAGAGGGAACCGCTACAGGAGGTACGACAGGAAAAATAAGAAAAGGAAGGATACCTTTATTCATCGTAATGGGCATAGCCCTTATGGCGGTTGTTATTTTGGTGCTGTCTCTTAACTCGAAGACAGTAAAGCTAAAATATGCATGGGGAACGGACTTCGAAATTATCGAGAGAAAAGAAGGAGACTCAGTTTATCACTCTGACAAAGATAGATATGAATATGATCATATCAATGTACGCGATGAAGATCATGAGGTTGATCGATTGAAAGAACTCAATATTAACAGTGAAGGAGTTCGATATATATTAAAGGATGGGAAGCTACTGCGAACCATATACGAATTTTCAAATGACTATTCATACGAGGAAGCTGTCGAGATCATTGCAGGATACTACGGAGATGACTATTATGAAAGAGGCTCGAAATGCATATGGTGGAAAGATGGTACAGTTGTTCGATTAGATATGTATGACCGCAGCATTATTTATGTTGACGAAAAGGATTACTTAGAAGCGGACAATTATTATGATCGCTATGCAATACAAGACATAATGGACTTCTTTGGGAAAGAATTTGTGGAGAAATAGACACAAACTTAATTGCTGTAAGGCTGTAAGAATAGTTTGTGCGCCATATGTTAGAGAGATTTCAGCAGTAGGGAAGAACCTGCTGCTGATTTTCTCCGTTTCTCACAAAGTTTCTTGAAAAAATTTATGAAAAATCACAAAAAAGGGCTTGACATTCACGGGCGCGTGTATTACAATATGGGGGCGCGTGTGGGGATAGTCTGCGCGTGCAACTGCGATGATGCAGGAGATTGCGCCGTAAGGCGGTAACTTCTGCGGAGTATGTCCGGTCATCGGGCGGCTGAGGCATTTCGTGTGCGTGGCGTATATCGCTGCGGGTATGAATTGCGCGGTCGGCACAAGTCGGCCGTTTTTCATGTGCGCGGAGTGATACGCACGGTTAAGCGTATACCAAAATCTGCCTCGACCGTACCCAGCGAGACAACGAAAAAAACTGAGTACGTTGATTCAAGGAGGAAACAACAACTATGGCAAACACCATGATCAGAATTCGCCTCAAGGCTTATGATCATCAGCTCATCGACTCCACCGCGGAGAAGATCGTTGAGTCCGCAAAGCGCAACGGCGCTACCGTATCCGGCCCCATCCCTCTTCCCACGAAGAAGGAAGTCGTCACCATCCTTCGCGCTGTTCACAAGTATAAGGATTCCCGTGAGCAGTTTGAGCGCAGAACCCACAAGAGATTGATCGATATCCTCAACCCCAACGCGAAGTGCATCGAAGCTCTGCAGGGCCTCGACCTTCCCGCCGGTGTCGAGATTGAGATAAAGCTGTAATATACATTATAAATATTGCAGCGTCCCCCTCGACCGCTGCCGAGCGGTCCCGGGTCAAGTTGGTAAACCAATGGCTGCCCAATGGTCAAGTTTGCCAACCAATAACCTAAAATAAGGAGTAAAAAACATGCAGAAAGCAATCATCGGCAAGAAAGTGGGCATGACCCAGATCTTCGATGAAGACGGTCGCGTGATTCCTGTCACCGTTATTGAGGCAGGTCCCTGCGTCGTCTCTCAGAAGAAGACAATCGAGAACGATGGCTATGTTTCCGTGCAGCTTGCCTTCGGCGACGTCGCTGAGAAGAAGCTGTCCAAGCAGGAACTCGGTCATCTGAAGAAGGCGGGCGTTTCCGCCAAGAAGTACCTCAAGGAATTCAAGCTTGACAACGCGGCTGACCTCGAAGTCGGCGCTGAGATCAAGGCTGATGTGTTCGCCGCAGGGGATCATATCGACGTTACCGGCACCTCCAAGGGTCACGGCTTCGCCGGTGCGGTCAAGCGTCACGGCAACCACATTCAGAAGATGTCCCACGGCGGCGGCCCCGTCCATCGTCATTCCGGCTCCATGGGCTCTTCCTCCACTCCGTCCCGTATCTTCAAGGGCAAGGGAATGCCCGGCCACATGGGCGTTGAGCAGGTCACCGTGCAGAACCTGAGCGTTGTGAAGGTTGATGCCGATCTCAACATGCTCGTCGTTCGCGGCGCGATCCCCGGTCCGAAGGGCGGACTGGTCTATGTCAAGAGCACCGTCAAGACCATCAAGGTTCACAGCGGCGCGACTGCCATCAGCAAGAACCCGCAGAAGGCTTCCGGCCGTAACCCGCAGAAGGCTTCCGCGAGAGGCTAAGGAAAGGAGAGTTAACTTATGCTGAAAACAAATGTTTATGACATGAACGGCAAGCAGGTTGGCGAGGTTGAACTTTCCGAGGCTGTCTTCGGCATCGAGCCCAACGAATCCGTTGTTCATGACGTTGTCAAGAATCATCTGGCCAACTGCCGTCAGGGCACACAGTCCGCTCTGACCCGCGCAGAGGTCTCCGGCGGCGGCAAGAAGCCGTGGCGCCAGAAGGGTACCGGCCATGCCCGTCAGGGCAGCACCCGCGCTCCGCAGTGGACGCACGGCGGCATCGTGTTCGCACCGAAGCCCCGTGACTACAGCTACACGCTGAACAAGAAGGTTCGCCGTCTGGCTCTGAAGTCCGTCCTGAGCGCAAAGGCCGCGTCCTCCGATATCGTCGTCATCGACGAGATCAAGATGGACGAGATCAAGACCAAGAAGTTCGCCGGCTTCCTGAGCGCAGTCAATGCTGATTGCAAGGCTCTGGTTGTTACCGCTGAGGTCAACGAGAATGTCGTCCTCTCCGCGCGCAATATCCCCGGCGTCCAGACCACTTTTGCAAACCTCGTCAATGTTTACGACATCCTCAACGCGAAGAAGCTCGTGCTTGACAAGGCTGCCCTTGCGAAGATTGAGGAGGTGTTCGCATGAAGACTGCATACGATATCATCATCCGTCCGGTCATCACCGAACAGTCCATGGAAGCTACCGAAATGAAGAAGTACGTCTTCATGGTTGCTAAGGATGCCAACAAGACTGAGATCAAGAAGGCCGTTTCCGAAATCTTCGACGTGAAGGTCGAAAAGGTCACCACCATCAACATGGACGGCAAGGTAAAACGTCAGGGCAGATACCCCGAAGGCCGCACCGCGTCGTTCAAGAAGGCTGTCGTCAAGCTGACTGCCGATTCCAAGGCCATCGAATTCTTCGAGGGTATGGTCTAATCCATCTCAATATAAGGAGTGTAACGCAAAATGGCGATTAAAACCTATAAGCCTTATACCCCCGCGCGCCGCGGCATGACCGTGTCCGCCTTTGAGGGTGTAGATAAGAAGGCAAAGCCCGAGCGTAGCCTGGTTGAGACCCTGAAGAAGAATTCCGGTCGCAACAGCTACGGCAGAATCACCGTCCGCCATCGCGGCGGCGGCAACAAGCGCAAGTACCGCATCATCGACTTCAAGCGCGACAAGCTGGACATGCCCGCCGTCGTGCAGCGCCTCGAGTATGACCCCAACCGCAGCGCGTTCATCGCACTGGTCAAATATGAGGACGGCGAGCTTCGCTACATCCTCGCTCCGGTCGGTCTGAACGTTGGCGACACCGTTCTTTCCTCTGCGGCTGCCGACATTAAGCCCGGCAACTGCCTGCCCATTGCCAACATCCCCGTTGGTACCGTCATCCACAACATCGAGCTTCAGCCCGGCTCCGGCGCGCAGCTCGTTCGTTCCGCCGGCGTCGCTGCACAGCTGCTGGCGAAGGAAGACACCCTCGCGCAGGTGCGTCTGCCCTCCGGCGAGGTTCGTTATGTCCGCATGAACTGCACCGCCTGCATCGGTCAGGTCGGCAACATCGACCACGGCAACATCCACATCGGTAAGGCCGGCCGTACCCGTCACATGGGTATTCGCCCGACCGTCCGCGGCTCGGTTATGAACCCGAATGATCACCCGCACGGCGGCGGCGAAGGTCGCGCTCCTGTCGGTCGTCCCGGTCCTGTCACTCCGTGGGGCAAGCCTGCGATGGGTTACAAGACCCGCAAGACCAAGAACCCGACCAATAAGTTCATCATCAAGCGCAGAAACAGTAAGTAAGGAGGAAATGAATAATGAGCAGAAGCATTAAGAAAGGCCCGTTTGTTGCTCCTGAGCTGTATAAGCGCGTTGAAGAGCTCAACAAAACCGGTGAAAAGAAAGTGCTGAAGACCTGGTCCAGATCTTCCACCATTTTCCCCTCCTTCGTCGGTCACACAATCGCTGTCCATGACGGCCGCAAGCACGTTCCCGTCTATGTGACAGAGGACATGGTTGGTCATAAGCTGGGCGAGTTCGTTCCCACCAGAACGTTCCGCGGTCACTCCGGCTCCAAGACCTCCAATTCTAAGTAAGGGGGAAGAAACATGGAAGCAAAAGCACATCTGAAATACCTGCGTATTTCTCCGCGCAAGGTCAAGATCCTCTGCGATCTCGTTCGCGGCAAGGACGTCAAGACCGCCTGCGCTTATATCATGCAGACCCCGAAGGCAGCCTCTGAGCCCATGCTCAAGCTCCTCAAGAGTGCGATCGCAAATGCCGAGAATAACCACGGCATGGATGTTGACAAGCTGTATGTTTCGACCGCAGTTGCCAACCCCGGCCCCACGCTCAAGCGCGGTATGCCGAGAGCCAAGGGCAGATACAATCGCATCCTCAAGAGAACGACACACCTCACCATCGGTGTGAGCGAGAAGGCATAAGGAGGTTACTATGGGACAGAAAGTTAATCCTCATGGTTTGCGCGTCGGCGTAATCAAGGACTGGGATTCCCGCTGGTATGCCCGCAACGACAAGGTCGGCGATCTGGTCGTTGAGGACTATAACATCCGCAAGGATCTCAAGAAGAGACTTTATTCCGCAGGCATCGCCAAGATCGAGATCGAGCGCAGCAATGCCCGCGTTAAGATCAATCTGCACTGCTCCCGTCCCGGCGTCGTCATCGGCAAGGGCGGTCAGGAGATTGAGAAGCTCCGTCTGGAGCTGGAGCAGAAGCTCGGCAAGAGCGTCGCTCTGAACATCATCGAGATCCGCAGCCCCGACCTCAACGCACAGCTCGTCGCTGAGAACATCGCTGCGCAGCTCGAAAAGAGAATTTCCTTCCGTCGTGCCATGAAGCAGGCGATGCAGAGAGCGACCCGTCTGGGCGCGAAGGGCATCAAGTGCTCCTGCGGCGGCCGTCTGGGCGGCGCGGAAATCGCCCGCAGCGAGTCCTATCACGAGGGCACCATTCCGCTGCAGACCCTCCGTGCGGACATCGAGTACGGCTTCGCGGAAGCGAACACCACTTATGGCAAGATCGGCTGCAAGGTTTGGATCTACAAGGGCGAAGTCCTGAACTCCACGCTGCGTCAGTCGGCACCCGAGGCTCCGCGCCGTGAGCGCCGCAACAACGACCGTCGTCGTGACGACCGTCGCGGTGGCGACCGCCGTGGCTCCGGCAGACCTTTCAATGGCGAGCGTCGTCGCGACGATCGCAGGGAAGGAGGCAACCGCTAATGTTAATGCCCAAGAGAACAAAGTTCCGTCGAGTACAGCGCGGCCGTATGAAGGGCGTCGCTTCTCGCGGTAATAAGGTATCCTACGGCGAATTCGGCATTCAGGCCGTTGAGCCCGGCTGGATCACCGGCAACCAAATCGAGGCGGCTCGTATCGCTATGACCCGTTACACCAAGCGTAGCGGTCAGGTTTGGATCAAAATCTTCCCCGACAAGCCTGTTTCCAAGAAGGCTCTCGGCGTCCGTATGGGCTCCGGTAAGGGCGCTCCCGAATACTGGGTTGCTGTCGTGAAGGCGCAGAAGGTCATGTTCGAGATCGGCGGCGTTTCCGAAGAGGACGCCCGCGAGGCACTCCGCCTTGCGCAGCACAAGCTGCCCATCAAGACCAAGATCATCGCCCGCGAAGATGCAGTATCTGAGAATGGTGGTGAATAATGATGAAGGCTAAAGAACTGAGAGCCATGTCCGTGGCTGATCTGGAAGCAAAGGTTTCCGAACTGAAGAAGGATCTGTTTTTCCTGCGGATGCAGCACGCAACGAATCAGCTCGATAACCCCGTCAAAATCGCTGCTGTGAAGAAGGATATTGCCCGCATCAAGACTATTATTCGTGAGAAAGAGACCGCAATCTGAGGAGGTAAGCGAAAATGAGTGAAAATACAAGAGCTTTCCGCAAAACCAGAGTTGGTCAGGTCGTCTCCGATAAGATGGACAAGACCATCGTGGTTGCAATTGAGGACAGCGTGCAGCACAAGCTGTATAAGAAGATCGTGAAGAGAACCTACAAGCTGAAGGCGCACGACGAGAACAACGAGTGCGGCGTCGGCGATACCGTGAAGGTCATGGAGTGCCGCCCCCTGTCGAAGGACAAGAGATGGCGCCTCGTGGAAATCATCAAGAAGGCTGAGTAAGGAGGTCGACAACTAAATGATCCAACAGGAAACTTTTCTGAAGGTTGCCGACAACACCGGCGCGAAGGAGATCAAGTGCATCCGTGTGCTTGGCGGCTCCAAGCGTAAGTTCGGCAATATCGGCGATGTGATCGTCGCTTCCGTCCGCAAGGCTACCCCCGGCGGCACGGTGAAGAAGGGCGAAGTCGTTCGCGCTGTTATCGTTCGCTCCGCAAAGGGCGTCCGCCGCGCCGACGGCACCTATGTCCGTTTCGACGAGAACGCTGCCGTCCTCATCAAGGACGACAAGAATCCCCGCGGCACCCGTATTTTTGGGCCGGTGGCAAGAGAGCTTCGTGACAAGGAATACATGAAGATTCTCTCCCTCGCTCCGGAAGTCATTTAATAGGGGGAACGGAAATGAACATTAAGAAGAACGATACCGTTATCGTCTTGTCCGGCAAGTCCAAGGGCAAGAAGGGCAAGGTCATCACCGCCATGCCCAAGGAAAACAAGGTCATTGTCGAGGGCGTCAATGTTGCTACCTGCCATGTCAAGGCGCGTAAGCAGAATGATGTCTCCGGCATCATCAAGCGCGAGATTCCCATTCGTGTGGACAAGGTGCAGCTCTACTGCTCCAACTGCAAGAAGGGCGTGCGCGTCGGCTTCAACGTGGACGGCGACAAGAAGGTTCGCGTCTGCAAGAAGTGCGGCAAGGAAATCTAAGGAGGAGGAACGAAGAAATGGCAAGACTGAAAGAAAAGTACACCGCTGAGATCGCTCCTGCTCTGATGAAGAAGTATCAGTACAAGAGCGTCATGCAGATTCCCCAGATCGCGAAGGTCATTGTGAACGTCGGTTGCGGCGAGAGCAAGAACAACGCGAAGGAGATCGAAGCCATCTGCAAGGACATCGCTGCTATCACCGGTCAGAAGCCCATTACCACCAAGGCGCGTAAGTCCGTCGCGAACTTCAAGGTTCGTGAGGGCGAAACCGTCGGCGTAAAGGTCACCCTCCGCGGCGACAAGATGTGGGAGTTCATTGATCGTCTGTTCAATGTGGCGCTGCCCCGTGTCCGCGACTTCCGCGGCATCAACCCCAACGCCTTCGACGGCCGCGGCAACTATGCCATGGGTCTGAAGGAACAGCTCATCTTCCCTGAAATCGAGTATGACAAGGTCGACAAGATCCGCGGCATGGATATCTGCATCTGCACCACCGCGAATACCGACGAGGAAGCCAAGGATCTGCTGACCATGGTCGGCGCTCCGTTCCACGCTTAATTTGGGAGGAAGACAAAATGGCAAGAAAAGCTATGATTCTCAAGCAGCAGGCCGGAAACAAGTTCTCCACCCGCCGCTACAACCGCTGCAAGATCTGCGGCAGACCCCATGCTTACCTGCGTGACTACGGCGTTTGCCGTATCTGCTTCCGCGAGCTGGCTTATAAGGGCGAAATCCCCGGCGTTCGCAAGGCAAGCTGGTAATTTGAATTCGGGCTTCGTGCCCGCGAAAAACACACAATCCTGTGTGATTCCAATGTAAAACAGACTTCGGAAGTCAGGGGAAAATGGAGCCGCGCGCGGCTTACATTCCTCTGATACTCCGGCGTCTTAACGGGTTCAGCCCGTAACTTCTAAAGGAGGTCAAACACATGCAAATCACCGATCCCGTAGCAGATATGCTGACCAGAATCCGGAACGCTAACTCTGCAAAGCACGACACCGTGGATGTCCCTGCTTCCAATTTGAAGAAGGACATCGCAAAGATCCTGCTCGACGAGGGCTACATCAAGTCCTACACCGTCGAAGAGGACGGCAAGCAGGGCATGATTCACATCACCCTGAAGTATCTCGGCAATAAGGAGAAGGTCCTCACCGGTCTTCGCCGCGTCTCCAAGCCCGGTCTGCGTGTCTATGCCGGCGCTGACGAGCTCCCGAAGGTTCTCCGCGGCCTCGGTATTGCCATCATTTCCACATCCAAGGGCGTTATGACCGACAAGGCTGCTCGCGCGGCGCATGTCGGCGGCGAAGTCCTTGCGTTCGTCTGGTAAGGAGGTAACATTATGTCCAGAATCGGCAAAATGCCTATCACTGTACCGGCGGGTGTCGAAGTGACTGTCGCAGACGGTAACGTCGTTACTGTCAAGGGTCCCAAGGGTACACTGACAAGCACATTCCATCATGATATGATCATCAAGCAGGAGGGCGCAGTTCTGACTGTCTCCCGCCCGAACGATGAGCACGAGAGCAAGAGCCTGCACGGTCTGACCCGCACGCTGCTGCACAACATGGTTGTCGGCGTCGAGAAGGGCTTCAGCAAGGAGCTCGAGGTCAACGGTGTCGGCTATCGTGCCCAGAAGCAGGGCAATCAGCTCATCCTGAACGTCGGCTATTCCCATCCCGTCACCATGGACGAGATCGACGGTATCACCATCGACGTTCCCGCTCCCAACAAGATCGTCATCAGCGGCATCGACAAGCAGAAGGTCGGTCAGTTCGCTGCCAACGTTCGCGGTAAGAGACCCCCCGAGCCTTACAAGGGCAAGGGCATCAAGTATACTACCGAAGTCCTTCGCCATAAAGAGGGCAAGGCCGGCGGTAAGAAATAATAGGAGGTGTGCGTAAATGATTAAGAAAACCGATAAGAAGGCAATGCGCCTGAAGCGCCATGTTCGCGTTCGCGGTAAGATCTCCGGCACACCGTGCAGACCCCGCCTGAATGTGTTCAGAAGCAACGCCAACATCTATGCGCAGATCATTGATGATGTTAACGGAGTCACTCTGGTTTCCGCTTCTACCGTGGATAAGGAGTTCGAAGGCGCGACCGGCAACTGTGAGGCTGCCAAGAAGGTCGGCGCGATGGTCGCAGAGCGTGCGAAGGCCAAGGGCATCGAAGAAGTCGTATTCGACCGTGGCGGTTATGTCTATCACGGCCGTGTGGCTGCTCTGGCTGAAGGCGCCCGCGAAGGCGGACTCAAATTCTAAGAGGAGGAACTGGAAAAATGGCTTATAACAGAGCTCCTGAAAAGGACAATGCTCCCGAAATGATCGAACGCGTCGTTTACCTTAACCGTGTCAGCAAGACCGTTAAGGGCGGCCGCGTCATGAAGTTCTCCGCGCTGGTCGTCGTCGGTGACGGCAACGGCACCGTGGGCTACGGCCTCGGCAAGGCGGCGGAGGTTTCCGAAGCCATCCTCAAGGGCATCGCGAACGCGAAGAAGAACCTGCATAAGGTCACCCTCTCCGGCACGACGATTCCCCACGAGGTTATCGGCATCTACGGTGCCGGCACCGTTCTCATGAAGCCCGCTTCCGTCGGTACCGGCGTTATCGCCGGCGGCGCAGTGCGTGCTGTCATGGAGGCTGTCGGTATCACCAACATTCGTACCAAGTGCCTGCGCTCGAACAACCCGCAGAACGTCGTTAAGGCGACGATGCAGGGTCTGCTGAGCCTGCGTGGACCGGAAGAGGTCGCTCGCATCCGCGGCAAGAGCGTCGAAGAAATCATCGGTTAAGGAGGATACGAACAATGGCACAGTTAAAGATCAAGCTCGTCAAGAGCATCAGCGGTCGTATCCAGAAGCACATTGCCACGGCGGAATCCCTCGGTCTGCGTAAGATCGGTCAGGAAACCATCCAGCCCGACAATGAGCAGACCCGCGGCAAGATCGCCAAGATCGGCTATCTGCTCGAGGTCACCGAAGTAGAATAAGGAGGAGACAAGAATGGAATTACATGAACTTGCTCCCGTCATGGGTTCTACGCAGGTTGCAAAGCGCAAGGGCCGCGGCTGCGGCACCGGCAACGGCAAGACCGCAGGCCGCGGTCACAAGGGTCAGAAGGCCCGCTCCGGCGGCAAGGTTCGCGTCGGCTTTGAAGGCGGTCAGATGCCTCTGGCACGCCGCATCCCGAAGCGCGGCTTTAATAACATCTTTGCAAAGCCCCTCACGGCCGTCAATGTCGGCGCACTGAACGCGTTCGAGGACGGCGCGGTGGTCGATGCTGCTGCGCTGGAGGAAAAGGGCATTATCCGCGACTGCAAGAACGGTCTGAAGGTTCTGTCCAACGGCACACTCACGAAGAAGCTGACTGTCAAGGCAGCGGCGTTCTCTGGTTCTGCCAAAGCTAAGATCGAGGAGGCAGGCGGAAAGGCTGAGGTGGTGTAAGTGCTTACTACACTCCGAAACGCTTGGAAGATCCCCGAGCTGCGCAGAAAGCTTCTGTTCACGCTCCTGATCATCCTGCTTTACCGTATCGGTAATGTCATTCCCGTCCCGTTTGTCAATGTCGAGAGCATGTCTCAGATGTTTAACGAGCAGCTCAGCGGCACGATCCTCGGCTTGTTTAACATGATGTCCGGCAACGCGTTCTCGACGGCAACCATTTTTGCGCTGTCGATCCAGCCGTATATCAACGCATCCATTATCATTCAGCTCCTCACCATCGCCATTCCCGCGCTCGAGCGTCTGAGCAAGGAAGGCGGCGAAGAGGGCAAGAAGAAGATCACCAAGATCACCCGCATCACCACGGTTGCTTTGGGCTTGCTGATGGGCTTTGCCTACTATGTCATGCTCACCAACTACAACAGTGCTTACAGCAACCTCCTGCTCACGAAGACCGGCGTCCTGCCCGCAATCGTGATCATCCTGACCTTCACCGCCGGCTCCACGCTGGTCATGTGGTTGGGCGAGCAGATCACTGAGCACGGCATCGGCAACGGCATCTCCATGATCCTGTTTGCGAACATCATTGCCCGTATCCCCGGCGGCATCATTCTTCCGATTTGGAACGATCTGCTCTGGAGCAAGTGGTACTGGGCGCTGGCGCTTGTCGTCGGCATGCTGGCGATCATTGTCTTCATCGTTTTCGTTTCGCAGGCGGAGCGCAGAATCCCTGTGCAGTACGCCAAGCGCGTAGTCGGCCGTAAGGTCTATGGCGGTCAGAATACCCATCTGCCGATCAAGGTCAATATGTCCGGCGTTATGCCGATCATCTTTGCGCAGTCCATCGCAAGCTTCCCCGCAACCATTTGTGCGTTCGGCGGCTGGACGAGCAACTGGGCTTACCGCAATATCTTCGACAACAAGAGCGCAATTTACGCAGTGCTCTATTTGCTGCTCATCATCGGCTTCAGCTACTTCTATGCGACGATCCAGTACAACCCCGTCGAGGTTGCCAACAACCTCAAGAAGAACGGCGGCTTCATCCCCGGCTTCCGTCCGGGCCGTCCGACATCGGATTTCATCCGCAAGGTCATCAATAAGATCACCCTCTTCGGTGCGATCTACCTCGGCATCATTGCGGTCATTCCGATCATCCTCGGCGTTGTGATGCAGAACACGCAGTTCTCCTTCGGCGGTACTTCCGTCATCATCGTTGTCAGCGTCGCTCTCGAGACCGTCACCGCGATCGAGGCGCAGATGATGATGCGTAACTACTCCGGCTTCCTTGAGAAATAACGGAGGCGGAGCATGAGACTGATTCTGTTGGGAGCGCCCGGCGCAGGGAAGGGAACGCAGGCGGAGATCATCTCCAAGCGGCTGCATATCCCGACCATTTCCACCGGGAACATCCTTCGGGAAGCAATCAAGAACGGTACGGAAACCGGATTGAGAGCCAAGAGTTTCATGGACAAGGGTATGCTTGTTCCCGACGATGTCATCATCGGCATCGTCCGGGAGCGGCTCGCCGCGCCGGATTGTGCGAAGGGCTATATCTTAGACGGTATGCCCCGCACGATCCCGCAGGCAGAAGCCCTTTTGGAGCAGGGCATCGAAATTGACCGTGTCGTCTCCATTGAAATCGCCGACGAGGTGATCGAGGCGCGCATGACCGGACGCCGCGTTTGCGGCACCTGCGGCGCGAGCTATCACATCGTCGCTAACCCGCCCAAGACGGAGGGCATCTGCAATGCGTGCGGTTCCGAATTGGTGATCCGTAAGGATGATACGCCCGAAACGGTGCGTCATCGCTTGGAGGTCTACCATGCCGAGACCGAAGCACTCAAGGGCTTTTACGCAAAGCTCGGCAAGCTGCGGCTTGTCGAGGGCAACCAGCCCATCGAGGATGCAACTCGTGATATTATGGCGGCATTAGGGGGATCGGAATGATCCCGGTAAAAAATGAACGTGAAATCTCCGTGATGCGCCGCGCCTGTAAAATTACCGCGGCAGCCCGTGCCTTGGCAGGGGATATGGTAAGACCCGGCGTAACAACCAAGGAGATTGACAAAGCTGTCCACGATTTTATCGTGTCACAAGGCGCAACGCCTTCCTTCCTCAACTACTCCGGCTATCCTGCCAGTGCGTGTATCTCCGTGAACAATACCGTCATTCACGGAATCCCCGACGGCAGAGTTCTGCAGGAGGGTGACATCGTTTCCGTCGATGTCGGTGCCTACTGGGGAGGGTTCCACGGTGACTGCGCCGCCACCTTTGCCTGCGGAAAAATCTCCGCCGAAGCGCAAAGGTTGATTGATGTCACGAGACAGAGCTTTTTCGAGGGTGTGAAATTCGCGCGGCAGGGCAACCGTATTGTGGATATCTCCCGTGCCGTGCAGAGCTATGCAGAGTCGAACGGTTTCTCCGTAGTCCGAGACTTTATCGGGCACGGCGTCGGCGAGCATCTGCACGAGGAGCCGGAGGTTCCCAACTATGTGACGCCCCGCAGAGGCCCGAGACTTGTCCGCGGCATGACGATTGCCATCGAGCCGATGATCAACCAAGGCACCGCCGCCGTGCGGGTGCTGAAGGACGGCTGGACAACCGTCACCGCTGACGGAAAGCTCTCGGCGCACTACGAAAATACTGTTCTCATCACCGACGGCGAGCCGGAAATTCTCACCGTCACCGAGGGGCTTTGATATGGAAATATCAAAATCGGACCTCGTTCAATCCGTCGCCGGACGCGATAAGGGAATGCTGTTCTTTGTGATCGACACAGACGGTGTGTACGTTTCCCTCGCGAACGGCAAAGAACGTCGGGTGGAAAAGCCCAAACGTAAAAAGGAAAAGCATGTCCGTAAGCTCCCTCGGCATGATTCGTCGCTCACCGCGAAAATCCGTTCCGGCGAGCATATACTCAACAGCGAATTACGAAGGGAACTGGCTGCGATCAGCCAGACAATCAACGTTTCAACCAAGGAGGGTTCTTAGACTTGGCAAAAGACGACGTAATCGAACTTGAGGGCATCGTGACAGATGCACTGCCGAATGCCATGTTCAAAGTCAAGATCGGCGGCGAGCATACCATTTTGGCACACATTTCCGGCAAGCTCAGAATGAACTATATCAAGATCTTGCCCGGTGACAAGGTAACTGTTCAGATGTCTCCGTATGATCTGACCCAAGGCCGGATCACCTGGAGAAGCAAGTAAGACGAGACATTGTTCTCATATGGAGGTTATACAGTATGAAGGTTAGACCGTCCGTGAAGCCCATGTGCGAAAAATGCAAGATCATCAAGCGCAAGGGTCGCGTCATGGTAATTTGTGAAAACCCCAAGCATAAGCAGAGACAAGGCTAATAGGAGGTGCTTGAAGTAAATGGCACGTATTGCTGGTATTGACCTGCCCCGCGAGAAGAGAATTGAGATCGGACTCACTTATATCTTCGGCATCGGCAGAAAGAGCGCCAACGACATCCTCAAGATGGCTGGCGTTAACCCCGACACCCGCGTGAAGGATCTGACGGAAGATCAGGAAGCTGCACTGCGTGATGTCATCGACAAGAACTACACCATCGAAGGCGACCTCCGCCGTGAAGTCGCTCTGAACATTAAGCGCCTGACTGAGATCGGCTGCTACCGCGGCATGCGTCATCGCCGTGGCCTGCCCGTCCGCGGTCAGCGCACCAAGACCAACGCTCGTACCCGTAAGGGCCCGAAGAAGACCATCGCCAATAAGAAGAAGTAAGGAGGGATATGTAAATGGCAAAGGCTAATGCAAAGAAAGTCATCAAGCGCCGTCGCGAGCGCAAGAATGTTGAAAAGGGCGCCGTTCATATCCGTTCCTCTTTCAACAACACCATGGTCACCGTTACCGACCTGCAGGGCAACGCCCTTTCTTGGGCTTCCTCCGGCGGCCTCGGCTTCCGCGGCTCCCGTAAGTCCACCCCGTACGCTGCACAGATGTGCGCCGAGACCGCTGCCAAGGCAGCCATCGACTCCTGCGGTCTGAAGACTGTTGAAGTCTATGTCAAGGGTCCCGGTCAAGGCCGTGAGGCTGCCATCCGTGCATTGCAGTCGGCTGGTCTGGAAGTTGTCTCTATTAAGGATGTCACCCCCATTCCCCACAATGGCTGCCGTCCCCCCAAGAGACGCCGCGTCTAATTCATTAAGGAGGAAAAGTCAGAATGGCAAAAAATACTCAGCCCGTTCTCAAGCGTTGCCGTACACTCGGCGTTTCTCCTGCCGTTATGGGTTATTCCAAGACTTCCAACAAGAACCCCGGCGGTCAGAGAAGAGCAAAGAAGTCCGAGTATGCTATGCAGCTCACTGAGAAGCAGAAGGTCAAATTCGTTTACGGTATCCTTGAGAAGCAGTTCCGTATGTACTACGAGAAGGCTGCCCGCGCCGAAGGCAACACCGGCGAGGTTCTGCTCAGCCTGATCGAGCGCAGACTGGATAATGTTGTCTATCGTCTCGGCTTTGCCGCGACCCGCCGCGAGGCGCGTCAGCTTGTCAACCACGGTCACTACACCGTCAACGGCAAGCGCGTCAATATCCCGTCCTATCTCGTCAAGACCGGCGACGTCATCGCCGTCAGCGAGAAGAGCTGCTCCAACAATCGTTTTAAGAAGCTGAAGGAAGACGATGCTTTCGTCGCCGCTCCGAAGTGGCTTGACCGCGACAAGAACACCCTCACGGGCAAGGTTCTTGCACTGCCGGCGAGAGACGATATCGACTTCGAGATTGCAGAACACCTCATCGTCGAGTTGTACTCCAAGTAATGCTTCACCCTCGTTTATTGGTAAGCTGATTTACACCGCAGAACAAATGTTTTGCAAATTAATAAGGAGGGTATCTGTTATATGGTAGAAATTGATAAGCCGCGCATTGAGTGTATTGACTCTCCCGAAGATCCGTCCCATGGCGTATTTATCGTAGAACCTCTGGAAAGAGGCTACGGTATGACCTTGGGCAACTCCCTGAGAAGGATTCTCCTGTCCTCGCTGCCCGGAACGGCTGCGACCTCTATCAAGATCGCAGGCATCCAGCACGAGTTTTCTACGATCCCCGGTGTCAAGGAAGACGTTACCGAGATCGTTCTGAACATCAAGAGAATCATTTCTAAAATGAACTGCGACGGTGTGAAGACCGTTTATATTGACGCTGCCGGTGAGTGCGAAGTGACTGCCGGTGATATCAAGACCGATGATGAGGTGGAGATCATCAATAAAGATCTTCATATCTGCTCTCTCGGTCCTGATGCAACGCTCAATATGGAAATCACCATGAGCCGCGGCCGTGGCTATGTGCCAGCCGAACGCAATAAAACGCCGCAGACACCGATCGGAGTAATCCCGGTTGATTCCCTTTATTCGCCCGTTTATAAGGTCAACTTCACGGTGGAAAACACCCGTGTGGGTAATATGACCGATTTCGATAAGCTGACGCTTGAGGTTTGGACTGACTCCACCACCACAGCGAAGGATGCTGTTTCCATCGCTGCAAAGATCCTCACCGAGCACCTGACACTGTTCACCGACCTGTCCGAAACGGCAGCCGGTCAGAACATTGTCGTTGCAAAGAGTGAGACGACGGAGCTGCCTGCACTGAAGCTCACAATCGAAGAACTGGATTTGTCCGTCCGCAGCTTTAACTGCCTGAAGCGTGCAAACATCAATACTGTCCGCGATCTGATCTCCAGAACGCCGGAGGAAATGATGAAGGTTCGCAACATGGGCAAGAAGTCTCTGGATGAAGTCCAGAACAAGCTGACGATGATGGGATTGTCCCTCGCC
>JBJDYD010000111.1:0-8618 GCA_051867015.1 Faecousia sp.
GCTACCTACAGTTTTAAGCGTTACAGGCTAGTAGGGGCGGCTATCAGCCGCCCGCATTTCAAATCCGCGCGGAGCGCTCCGACACTATTCACTATTCACTATTCTCTATTCACTGTTCATCGCCCCGTTCTACGGCAGCAGCTCGTCGAGGAGGGGGGTGAGCAGGGTCAGGGGCGGGGTGTTGGTGTTGGAGCTTGTGTGTACCTCGGCAGAATAGCCGATGCCGTTTTCGCACCACGCGGCGCAGCCGAAGCCGGGATAGCCCTTCTGCGGGGCGTTTTCCAGCAGGAGAATGCTCTTTCCCGCGGCGGTCAGCAATCCGCTTTCGTGCAGCGCCCCCTCTTTTTCATAGGAATACACCCGCTGCACGCCCTCCTGTTGGGCAAATTGCGGCGTGATGGCAAGATAGACCGTCAGACCGCCCTCCCGCGCCACGGCGGGAGCAAGGGCGTCCTCTCCGTCGCCGCGCCGGAACGGGAAATACAGCTCCACGCCGTCGGGGGTTACGCGCCCCGTCACGGCAAATTCCTTTTCCGCGCGGCCGATATCGGATACGACGAGGGTCGCATACGCCCCGGAGATCAGCTCGTCCATCGGCGCGCTGTGCATCAATCGGACGCCGAAATACGCCTCCGCGCCTGCCACAGAGCCGAGATCAAGGCGTTTTCCCCCGGCGTCCGTCAGCTTTGCGCCGGTAAAATAGGAATGGTCATAGGAAAAATCGCGCCACGCCTCCGTCAGCACGTCTATCGCCTCGTCGGGCAGCGTGAGCTTGGCGCGCTGTAGGGAGAATTCGATGTCGGCGGTGTAGTATTCCAGCGCCTCCACCTGCTGCCCCTGCGGGAGAGACAGCCCGATATCCTCTAATCTGACGGTGTTCTTCCCGTGGAGAACGCGCACGCCGACGGAGACTGCCAGCACCGTACTTGCCAGCAGCGTAACAATCGCGGCTGCCATCGCGATGCGCACAAGGCGGCGCGGGGGGTGGCGCTGCGGCGCGTCTTGCAGCAGGTCGTCGTCCAAATCGCTCAGCGCTTGCAGGATATCCCATTCATTCATGGCGTGTAACCCTCCTTTTCCAGTCGTTTTCGGAGCTTTTTCCGCAGGCGGGAGAGCATCGAGGACACGCGGTTTTCCTGCCAGCCTCGCAGGGCGGCAAGCTCTCCGACGCTGTAGCCGTACCAGTAGCGCTTGACGAACAGCTCCCGCTCCTCCGCTTTCAGACTGCGCACGAACTCGTTCAGCACCTCGCGCAGAAACAACCCGTCGGTTTCGCGCTCTCGCAGCGGGTCGGGGATGCACTCGGCAAGCTCGTCGAGCAGGACGGTCACGCCGCCGCGTTTCTGCGCGCCTTCGTGTTCCAGATAGTGCAGGGCGATGTTGCGCGTGACCCGGGCAAGATAGGCGCGCAGATCCTTTGGGACGGTTTCGCTCCGCCATACCGCGAGCCAAACGTCGCTGACGCACTCCTCCGCCGCCTGCTCGCTGCGCAAAAGCCGCCGCGCAATGGTGAGGCAATAGACCTCGTATCGGTCGCGCAGGTGCAGCAGCGCCTCCTCATCCTTCCGCGCAAGCTGCGCAACGATCTGCGTCTGTGTCACGAGGTCACCTCCCTTGGGTTGTTCAAAAGCGCTTTCAACTATATAGACCGATTTTAACACCGAAATGTGACAGGCGCGAGGAAAATTTTTTTGTGAATCGTGAATAGTGAATAGTGAATAGTTTCGGAGCGCTCCGCGCGGATTATAAATTGTAGGGCGGGGACATGTGTGCGTGTAGGAACTACCGACTGCGTACAAACTTGTGCCCCCGTACCGTCTGCCGCTTACGCGGTCGGCACGCCCGGTGGTCGTGCCCTACGACCGTGGAGCGCACCCCACCGTAGGGCGCGACGACCCCGGCGCGCCGGTGCAGGAACCGGCGGGTGCGTACAAACCTACAGCGGAGATTGCCACGGGCGCAGGCGCCCTCGCAATGACAAACGAGGGTAGCAATACACGTTTTTCAAATCGTGCGAAGCACACCACAGTCATTCACTCTTAGTCCTTAGCCCTTAGTCTAAAACAGGCTTCCCACAGACAGTAACCTATTCACTATTCACTGTTCACCATTCCCTGTTCCCTGTCCCAATCTCCTGCATACCCGTCCGCGGACTTGCATACGATGTAGCACGAGACTTTGGGGGAGGCTGTGTTTTTATGAGTAACCTTTATGCAGACATTGCCGAGCGCACGGGCGGCAACATCTATATTGGGGTGGTCGGACCCGTGCGCACGGGCAAGTCCACCTTTATCAAGCGCCTGATGGAGGAGCTGGTCATCCCGAACATCGACGATCTCTATCAGCGCGAACGGGCAAAGGATGAGCTTCCGCAGAGCGGCTCGGGCAAGACGATCATGACCGCGGAGCCGAAATTCGTGCCGGAGGAGGCGGTGCAGATCACCCCCGACGGCACGGCGACGCTCTCGGTTCGGCTGATCGACTCCGTCGGCTACATGGTGGACGGCGCAATCGGCGCGACGGAGAACGGGCAGCCGCGCATGGTGACGACGCCCTGGTTTGAAAACGAGATCCCCATGACCGACGCCGCCGAGCTGGGGACGAAAAGGGTCATGCAGGAGCATTCCACCGTGGGCATCGTCGTCACCACGGACGGCACCGTCACGGATATCCCGCGTTCGGACTACATCGCCGCCGAGGAGCGCGCCATCCGGGATATGCAGGCGACGGGAAAGCCCTTTATCGTCGTGGTCAACTCCGCCGCGCCGAATTCCTCGGATGCCCGGGCGCTGCGGGACTACATCGCCGCGACCTACGGTGTCAGCGCGGTGACGGCGGACTGTCAGGGAATGCACGAGGGCGAACTGCGCGCGCTTCTGCGGGAGCTGCTGTTCGCCTTCCCGATGCGGGAAATGCGCGTCTTCCTGCCCGCGTGGGTGCAGGCGCTGGAAATTGACTCTCCGCTGAAGGCGGCGCTTTACGAGTCGCTGCGCCGCAACGCCGAGGCAATCTCCCGCATTGCCGAGGCGGAGCCTGCCGTCGCAAAGGTGGCGGAGCTGGAGCAGGTCTGCGGCTACCGCGTCACCGAGGTCGATCTCGGCACCGGCACGGTGAGCTGCGAGCTGGACTTTAACGAGGGGCTGTTCTATCAGATCCTCGGGCAGCGCACGGGCTTCGAGATCGAGAACGACGGACAGCTCCTGTCGCTGTTGACCTCACTTGCCGCGATGAAGAAGCAGTATGACAAAATCTCCGCCGCTTTGGAGGAGGTCAGGGCGACCGGCTACGGCATCGTCATGCCGACGGCGGAGGAGATGCACATGGAGACGCCGGAGATCGTCAAAAAGGGCAGCGCCTACGGGGTGAAGCTCAAGGCGAGCGCGCCGTCCATCCATATGCTCCGCGCCGATATCCACACGGAGATCAGCCCGATGGTGGGCGACGAGCAGCAGTCGGAGGATCTGGTCAAATACCTGTTGGGCGAGTATGAGGGCGACACCGACCGCCTGTGGGACAGCAACATCTTCGGCAAATCGGTCTTCGAGCTGGTCAACGAGGGCTTGACGACCAAGCTCCGCCGTATGCCAGACGAGGCGCGCTACAAGCTCAAGGACGCGCTGACCAAAATCATCAACGAGGGCGCGAACGGCTTGATCTGTTTGCTGCTGTGACACGCGATGCAGCCCGCGGCATCCTTGCGCGCCTTTGCGGGGAGCATCAGTGAAAAGTGAATAGAGAACAGAGAATAGTGAATAGTGTCGGAGCGCTTCGCGCGGATTTGAAATGCGTATGGTGTTCCTTTTCATGTCATTGCGAGGAGCGCAGCGACGTGGCAATCTCCGGCTTCCAAGGCTGTACGCACGCGGCAGTTCCTGCACGAGATTGCCACGCCTCGTTCCTCGGCTCGCAATGACAGGGAAGGGAACCTTTACGTTTTTTCATCTGCGGTCACTGTTCAACATTCACTGTTCCCTATGGATCCAAAAAACGCTGCATGGGAGAGAAGGTTCCCATGCAGCGTTTTCCGTGTAGCTTATTGATCGAAGCGGCGCAAAATCGGCAGCAGGCGCGTGCCGAGGAGGACGACGCAGACAATTTTCAGCGCGTCAAAGGGCAGGAAAATCAGGCAGCCGGAGACGAGGGTTTTCGACACCGACCACGCGCCCCCCAGCGTAAAATAGAGGTAGGGCAGACCGACAATATACAGCACCACCAGACCGACCACGCAGGCAACCGCGAGGCGCAGCCACAGCCACGGCAGCCGCGAAAGCCCCTTGCGGGAGAGCAGACCCACGACAAACGCCATCGGGATCAGCCCCAGCAGGAAGCCGAAGGTGGGCATTGCGACATACATCAGTCCGCCGCCTTCGGTGAAGATCGGCAGACCGAGCAGTCCCAGCCCGACATAGAGGGACTGCGACAGCGCGCCCCAGTAGGGCCCCAACAGCACGCCCGCCATACAGGTGAAAAACACCTGCAGGGTGAAGGAAATCGTGCCCACCGGGATCTTGAGGAACGCGCCGATTGCCGTCAGCGCCGCAAACAGCGCCGTCAGCAGCATTTGATAAAGTGTTTTGTGTTTCATAGGGGTTGTCCTTTCTTTTTTATTCTCTCTTTGCCAAAATGCTACAAAAAAGATGCGATTCGGATACAAATTGGTGCTATAATCCTACAGAAGCGTAACGAAAAGGAGAAATGTACGATGCAGACCGCCTCCCGACGGCGAGAATCACGCCGCAGCACCAGACACAACGGAACGTTCTTTGCTGTTTTGCTCTTTTTGGCGCTGCTGTGCGTGGCAGCGGGCGCGGTGCTGTCCGTGCAGAAAATCCACGAGAGGGACGAGCCGACGTCTACCTTCAGCGTGGAGGAGCCGTCGGATATCGAGCTGCCGCAGTTTCCGCTCACCGCTGCGCCCTCGGCGGACGACCCGCTCCTGCTGCTCGTCAACCGCGACTACCCGCTGCCCGAGGGCTATACGCCGGAGCTGACCCAACTGCAGGACTGGGATCTCTCGGTCGCGACGGCGATGTATGACGATCTGTGCCGTATGCTGCAAGCGGGACGGGCGGAGGGGCTGCGCTTTGAAATCTGCTCCGCCTACCGCTCCCACGAGACGCAGCAGGCGCTGTTTGACGAGGACGTCGCCCGCTATATGGCGCAGGGTATGACGGAAGCGGACGCGATCGCCGCGACGGAGCGCTATACCATGCTGCCCGGGTGCAGCGAGCATGAGACGGGACTCGCCGTGGATATTGTCTCGCAGGATAACCAGCGCCTCGACGAGACGCAGGAGCAGACGGCGGAGACAAAATGGCTGCACGCGCACTGCCGGGAGTACGGCTTCGTTCTGCGCTATCCCTCCGACAAGAGCAGCCTCACGGGCATTGCCTATGAGTCGTGGCATTACCGCTATGTCGGCATCGACGCGGCAAAATACCTGCACGAACGCGGTCTGATCCTTGAGGAGTTCTGGGCGCAGCAAACAGAATAACCCCCCAAAAGCAGACGCTTGCCGCCTGCTTTTGCTTCTGTGGGAATGTAAACCTAAAAACAAAATAAAAGGTTTACAATCTACCCGCGATTATACAATATCGTTTTCGAAAAAGCAAGCATTATTTCCAAACCAATGGAAATTCCGTAGGCAGGGGACATGTTTTAGCTAAGGGCTAAGAGCTAAGGGTGAATGACTGTGGAGCGCTCCGCGCGGATTAAAAAACGGGCGGCTAATAGCCGCCCCTACGAGAGATTTCGCAGTTCACGCTGTAGGGGCGGCTATCAGCCGCCCGGTGCAGGAACTACCGACTGCGTACCGGAGATCGGCAAGAGATTGCCACGGGCGCAGGCGCCCTCGCAATGACAAATTAGGGTAGCCAATTATGTCATTGCGAGGAGCGAAGCGACGCGGCAATCTCGTGCAGGAATCACTGACTGCGTAGCAATTCGTTCCTTCGCACCGTCTGTCAAATCAGGTATATCAAAATTCAAAAACCGTGCGAAGCACACCACAGTCATTCACTCTTAGTCCTTAGCCCTTAGTCAAAACAGGCTTCAGGGATGCCGCCTGCTACAGCTCCCCACAGACGCAACCTATTCTCTATTCACGATTTGACTCGGGCGAATGATTGACGTGTGAAAAATGTCTCAGAAAATTCACAATTTGTTCTTGACTTTCTCCGCAAATCGGTTATTATATACTTGGCACTCGGAGATGAAGAGTGCTAACTCAAAAAATCCGTAAATAGACGGGAAACCGTCCTACTATATTATTGGAGGTAATGAACTATGAAACTGACACCCCTTGCAGACCGTGTGCTGCTCAAGCCCGTTGAGGCGATGGAGACCACCGCTTCGGGAATCATCCTCTCCACTGCAAACAAGGAGAAGCCCGTGATTTCCGAGGTCATCGCTGTCGGCCCCGGCGGTCTGGTGGACGGCAATGAGGTCAAGATGGTCGTCAAGGTCGGCGACAAGGTTGTCGTCGCCAAGTACGCGGGAACGGAAGTCAAGCTCGACGATGTGGACTATTCCATCGTCCGCCAGTCCGAGATCCTTGCGATTGTAGAATAATTTCAGGAGGTAGTAATCATGGCTAAAATGATCGTTTTCGGCGAAGATGCCCGCAAGAAGCTGCAATCCGGTATTGACCAGCTCGCCGATACCGTAAAAGTTACCCTCGGCCCGAAGGGCAGAAACGTCGTCCTCGGCAAGAAGTACGGCGCGCCCCTCATCACCAATGACGGCGTGACCATCGCCAAGGAAGTGGAGCTGGAGGATGCCTTTGAGAACATGGGCGCCCAGCTCGTCCGCGAGGTTGCCACCAAGACCAACGACGTTGCCGGCGACGGCACCACCACCGCGACTCTGCTCGCGCAGGCGATTGTCCGCGAGGGTCTGAAGAATGTCAGCGCGGGTGCGAACCCCATGGTCATGCGCAAGGGTATGCAGAAGGCGGTTGACACCGCGATTGAAACCATCAAGGCGAATTCGCAGGAAGTCAGCGGCAGCGACGATATCGCGCGGGTCGGCACGGTTTCCTCCGGCGACGAGGAGATCGGCAAGCTGATCGCCGAGGCCATGGAGAAGGTCAGCGCCTCCGGCGTGATTACCATCGAGGAGTCCAAGACCGCCGAGACCGGTCTGGAGGTCGTCGAGGGTATGCAGTTCGACCGCGGCTATATCTCCCCCTACATGGTCACCGACACCGACAAGATGGAAGCCGTCGTGGACGATCCCTATATCCTCATCACCGACAAGAAGATCTCGTCCATTCAGGAGATTCTGCCCATTCTGGAGCAGATCGTCAAGGGCGGACAGAAGCTCTTCATCATCGCAGAGGACGTCGAGGGCGACGCACTTTCCACGTTGCTGGTCAACCGTCTGCGCGGCAGCTTCAACTGCGTCTGCGTCAAGGCACCCGGCTTCGGCGACCGCCGCAAGGAAATGCTCCGCGACATCGCCATCCTCACCGGCGGCACCTATGTTGCCTCTGAGCTGAATATGAATTTGCAGGATGTGCAGATCAGCGATCTCGGCAGAGCCCGTCAGATCAAGGTCAACAAGGACAACACCGTCATTGTTGACGGCTGCGGCAACCCCGATGAAATTCAGAGCCGTATCCATGAGATCAAGGCAGCCATCAAGGTCACGACCTCCGATTATGACCGCGAGAAGCTGCAGGAGCGTTTGGCAAAGCTGTCCGGCGGCGTAGCGGTCATCCGCGTGGGCGCGCAGACCGAGGTTGCTATGAAGGAGCAGAAGCTCCGCGTGGAGGACGCTTTGAACGCGACCCGTGCGGCAGTTGAGGAAGGCATCGTTGCAGGCGGCGGCACGGCGTTTGTCAACGCGATTCCGGCGGTTGAGAAGCTTGTCTCCGAGCTGAGCGGCGACGAGAAGACCGGCGCTTCCATCATTGCCAAGGCATTGCAGGCGCCGATCCGTCAGATCGCCGAGAACGCCGGCGTGGACGGCTCCGTCGTCTTCGAGCGCATCAAGAACAGCGACAAGGTCGGCTACGGCTACAACGCTTACACCGATGTTTACTGCGACATGATCCCCAGCGGCATCGTTGACCCGACGAAGGTCACGAGAACCGCTTTGGAGAACGCCGCTTCCATCGGCGCTTGCGTCCTGACCACGGAATCCCTCGTGGTCGACAAGCCCGACCCCGCAGCCGATGCCGCAGCGGCAGCCGCAGCAGCCAACGCAGGCGGCGGAATGTATTAATCAACAGATTTTCCAAAAAACGGTGTGTCCCCAACCGGACGCACCGTTTTTTTATGGTGTAGTGCCGGCATCCTTGACGAGCCTTTGCGGGGGTTCGGTGAATAGTGAATAGTGAATAGTGTCGGAGCGCTCCGCGCAGATTCCAATTTTAGGGCGTGAGCATGTCATAAGCCGGTGCAGGAACTGCCGAGTGCGTACAAAGAAATCGGCATGAGATTGCCACGGCGCAAGCGCCTCGCAATGACACGGAAAGGCGGCTCTCTTTGTCATTGCGAGGGCGCTTGCGCCCGTGGCAATCTCCGACTGTAGGCTTGTGCGCAGTCGGTGGTTCCTGCACCCGGGCGGCTGATAGCCGCCCCTACTAGTTTGTAACAGTTAAAAGTTGTGTATCA
>JBJDYD010000112.1:0-1967 GCA_051867015.1 Faecousia sp.
GCGTCCTCGACGTCCCGCTTGCTGAACTGCCGACCTCATACAAGCCTGTACCGTTTACCGCTTACTATGACGGCGGGGACACGTTCCCGCCCTGCATCGGCTGTTTCGTTTATCATAGTGCGTTCTTATCTGCGGATTCGAACCGCCTACAATATGCTTAAAAAACGCAAGGCAGCGGATGCTGCCTTGCGTCTGTGATTCTATTATGTCTTAGTTTGCCTTATAGAGATAGAGCTTATAAGACGTGGTAGAAGTATAGCAGCGGAACATCTTCGACGAAGCGTTGAAGCCTAAATAGTAGGAGGTAGCGCTGCGGTTCTTCAGTTTGGCTGCACCGGAGGAGACGGAGAGAGACCACTGCGCTGTGGTTCCGCTATAGCTCGTGGAAGTCGTCAAGCCGTTCGCCTTATAGGTCAGATAGTTTGACGAGCCCTTCATTTTGAAGTAATAATACGAGCCGGTCTTGCCGCAGGTGTAGACATATTTGCTCGAAACACCCGACAGCGTGCTGCCGCTCATGGTAATGCCGGCGGCGGAGAGCGTCTTTGCTGCGGAGGTAGAGCCGGCATTCGTGCCCGTGTAGGAGCCGGAAGCATCGAGGACATAGTAGGTAGAGCCGGACTTGCCGACGAGGACATAGTCACCCGCCCAGCTGCTCGGCGCGGAGGTCACAAGCGTATAGGTCGTGCCGGAGGTAGTCGTGCTGCCGGAGGAAGAGCCGGAGGAAGAGCCGGAAGAGCTGCCGGAGGAGGAGCCGCTTGCCATGCCGGAGGGAGTGGTCATGCCGGAGGGCACGCTCTTGCCGAAGATCAGCCAGCAGTATTCGGGATAGTCAATGAAGACATTGCGGTTGCCCTGAATGCCCTGCACGACATCGTTTCTGCCCATTTCCCAAGTATCGACGGGATCGGACTTGCACCAGCTCAGGAGAACATCGGTGCTCTGAATGACATCGGTCAGATTGCTTTCGCCCCAGCGGACGTAGCAATACAGCAGGATACGGGCGACATCGCCTTTCACATTGTCGAGGGGTTCAAAATAAGAAGAGGTGTAGTAGCCGCCGACGGTGCCGGAAGAGGTCGTTGCGGTCTTATAGCTGCCGCTGCTGCGGACATTGCCGTAGGGGAGGTTATTGCGCGTCGAGTTGATCTTGGGGTCAGCCGGTCTGAGGTGATGCATGTCCGCGCCGCAGTTGGAGGTTGTAAAGGTGCCGAGGCTCTGGGGCCAAACATGCTCGCGGTTCCAAACGGTGCTGTCCCATGCGCTGCTGACGGAGTTAGAGGTATACAGGAGCGTCATCTTGGAGGAGCTGCCTGCCGTCGCGTCGGAGTACTTGGTGTAGGTTTTCAGATTGGTATAGGTCGTAATCGTCGAGTGCGTATTGGTCATCAGGGTTTTGAGACTCGACTTGATGGTCGATGCGGTTTTGGTAGAGAGGGTGCTGTAAGCATAAGAGCCTGTGTAATATGCCTGCGCTTTGCTGCTGAGGGAAGTGCAAACCACGCCGCGCTTACCCGTGTTATACGAGAAGGTCGCAGCACTTGCGCTGGGGAGAGTGGCAATCAGGGAAAAGAGCATTACGAGAGCGAGGAAAAGCGAGAGAAGCTTTTTTGTATACTTTTTCATAATGTTTCTCCTTTTTTGTGGGATGTTTTTAGTATAGCACGGTTGCAGAAAAAGCGCAATACTATGCACCACAAATAATATTCACAAATTATTTTTCCTCAATTTGTGCAAATTGCACAATTGCTTAGTTTCCGTATTTTTCCTCGCCGTGTTCTATTTTCTTATAATATTGCAGAAACCGTATATTTTGTATTTAATATGTCAAATTCTTGACTTACAATGCATGCTGTTGCAAGCGGCTGCGGCTCTCTCTCCGCAGGTCGGCTGCCGTTTTCTCCGCGTGCGTTCGCCGCGGCGCCGCTGCCGTAAGCCTGTGCTTTACACAACTTAAACCGAAGCTC
>JBJDYD010000113.1:0-8480 GCA_051867015.1 Faecousia sp.
TAGATTAACTGCCTACTACAGAGGCTGATACACGACTTTTAACTGTTACAAACTACTACTATGCTGTTAAATCTAAAACTTTATAAAGCAGCTTCATTGGCGGAACGTAGGGCACGACGACTCGGCGTGCCGTCCGCGAAGCGGCAGGCGGTACAGACAAACGAGTTTGTACGCATTTGGTAGTTCCTGCACCGGCGCGCCGAGGTCGTCGCGCCCTACGGCGTACTGCTACCGATCTTTAGGGTCCACATTTCAGAAAGTAAAGTTTTAGCCTTAACAGCCTACTACAGCGCGACATCCGACTGTTCTTGTAGGGGCGGCTATCAGCCGCCAGCCGGTACATAGAAACGAGCTTGTACACAGTCAGTAGTTCCTACACCGGCGTGGGCATGCCACAGCCCTACAGAATGGCTTTTGTTTACGCCGGTTGTTTCTTGGCGGATTTGGACACAACAGCCCCGATGGAGATTGCGCCGCCGAGGATGGAGAGCACCGTGAAAATGACAAGCGCCATGCCCACGCCGACCCCGTCGATCAGCGCGCCGCCGAGGAAATGCGCAATCAAACACCCGAGGGTGTTCGCAACGGCGAGGTAGGTCTGCCCCTTCACAACATCGCGCTTGTCAATGACCATGCCGACATAGTAGACCGAGCTGACCGCAAACAGGGCAAAGCCAAGCATCTGCGCCAATTGCGCGGCATACAATCCGTAAACGCCCGGCAGCAGAAGCGTCAGCGCCAGCCGCAGCGTGAAAAACACACAGGACAGGCACAGCCACCGCTCACATTTTGCGAGCTTGAGCAGCTTCGTAAACAGGAACATCGTCGGCAGCTCGACAAAAGCGGCGATCAGCAGCGCCGTCCCCTGCGCGTTGCCGTCCCCCTTGTAGACCGCAATCTGATACATACAGTTGCTCAAGGCGTTATGCCCGATGTACAGCAGCACCACGCCGACCAGCAGCAACGCAAAGCGCCCGTTCGCGCGGAAGAACGCGAGCGCAGGCGTGGGCTGCTCCGTCGGTTCCTCGGCGCGCATTTCCAGCTCGGGGAACGCCAGCACAGCCGCCATCAGTAAAATGCCGAGTACGGCGCTGCAAAAGGGCACCGTGTTCAGCCCGAAGCGGTCGATCAGCGGGATCGCGACCTGCGCCGCCACACCGAAGAGCACGGAGCCGATCCCGCGCGAGACGCCGAAGTTCAGCGTCTTTCCGTTGCGGATGGCGTTCATGCCGAGGGCGTTGGCAAAGGCGGGCAGAATTTGCAGGCATACCGTCGCAAAGGCGTACAGGATAACGATCACAGGCGTAGACAACCGCAGCAGCAGCGCTGCCGCGCACAGCGTCATCAGCCCTGCGCACAGGAACAAAATGCGGCGGCAGGAGAAAAAGCGGAGGCGATCACTCAGCGCCGTCAAAAGCGGCTGGAGCAGGAAGGAAATCCCCGTCGCAATGCCGAGAATCAATCCGATCCGCAGGCTCGACAAATCGCGTGCCAGCAGATAACGATTGGCGAAGGAGAACAGAAAACCGTAAACTCCCCAGATCGTCCCCTGCACGATAGCATAGCAAAGCGGGATACGACGTTTCATGCCTTACCTCCGAAGTACCAATCCAAAAGCAGGTCCGTGACTTCCCCATAGGATTGCACGCCTGATTCGACGGAGAAGGATTTCAAATAGGTATCATACACATTGTCCGTGACCTCGGCTGCCGTCTCGCTGCGAATGGCTTCGTAGTGCTCCACCGATGCGTTCCAATCCGCCGCGATCTCGGCGCACACGCCCGACCAGACATCAAGCGCCGCCTGCGGATCTGCCTTGTAGAGCGCGTTATAGCAGTAGCGGAAGGCGGCATAGTAGCCGGAGTAACGGAACTCGGGGCGCTCATTTGCCGCACATGCCAAGAACCCGGCAAAATTCGCCTCATCCTCCCGGGCAAACGCCATGCGGTGCCCGATCTCGTGGCACATCGTAAAGGGCATAGACGCGGTGTGGGTCGTGGTGCTGACGCAGCTCTCGCCGGTGAAGCAGATGAAGCCGCCGGTCATGCCGATCTTGCCCATGAGCGGACTGGACAGGAGCTTTTTCACGCGGACGGTGGAGCCGTCGAAGCAATCATAGGTCTTAGAGAGCGTCTCAAAGCCCTCGCCCGCCTGTTCGGCAAGCGCGTCAAAATCATATTCGACCATAACGCCGTCCGCGTCGCGCTCGACCTGCGGCGCAAGCGAATTTGCCATATCGCGGTAATAGATCGCCGCCTCCTTCAGCTCCTGCGCGGAGTATTGGCGGCTTTCGATATTCAGGCGCTCCTGCATGGGCGGGGCGTAGTAGTTCAGACCCCAAAGCCCGACAAACACCGTCACAAGGATGCAAACGGACAGCAAGACGCCGGTCAGCCACCGCACCATCCGCGCCCGCTTTATGGCGCGGATCAGGGTGAAGAAGAACCAAAACACCAAAAATACCAGCAGCAGCTCGCACAGCGCAATCGGAATCACCGAGGTAATCGCCGCAACGACCTTGATCGCGCCGCGCGAAAAATCGGGGTAGAAGGAAAACACAACGGGCGTCAGGAACTTTGCCGCAAGCACCATAATAGCAGTCAGCACGACCAGTGCGCCCGAAAGCATCAGCCGAAGGATGGTTTTTGTCATAATAATACCTCTTATGAAAGACTAAGGACTAAGGGCTAAAGGTGAATGACCTTTTAGACATTGAATGTATACGCTACTGTAGGGGGGACATATCCTCACCGGCGGGTGGCTGATAGCCGCCCCTACGAGAACAGGCGGGAGTTGCGCTGAAGGGGCGGCTATCAGCCGCCCGCTTGCAGGAACTACCGACTGCGTACAGATTTATTCGTCTGTACCGTCTGCCGCTTATGCGGTCTTGGGGAGACATGTCCCCGCCCTACAGTAGTCGGAAGCGGCTATAGGAGGGCGGTGAACAGTGACACGCCGGTTTGCAGGACGGTTTCGTCGAAATCAAACCGTGGGGAGTGCAGCGGCTCGCCGCCGGTGCCTAGGAGGAAGAACACGCCCGGCGCGTGCTTTTGATACTCGGAAAAGTCCTCCGTAATGAAGGTCGGCGCAATCTCCTCCACGGGGAAGCGCTCCCGCACCTCAGCAAGCAGCGCCGCATCGTTTGTCACGGGCGGGTAGCCCTCGGAACGGGAGAGGACGAATTTACACCCGCTTTTCTCGGAAAGCTCCTCTGCAAGCGCGTGGAGACCATCCCACAATTTCAGAAAGAGCGCGTCATCAAAGCAGCGCAGGGAGCCTTGCAAAACGGAGCGCTTACTCACGCTGTTGCGCGCCTCGCCGCTCTCCATGCGTCCAAAGCGGAGCAGACAGGGCTGATCCTCCGCAAGGGCATAGGCGCGCGTAATAAATTCCACAGCAGCGGCAAGCGCGTCGGCTCCTTCTCTCCATTTGGCAAGGTGGACGCTTCTGCCCTCAACCGTCACGGTCAGCTCACAGGAGCGCGCCATCATCCCGCCCGCGCGGGAGGCGACAACTTTTTTCGGCAGCTCGGGCCACAGATGCAGCCCGAACACACGCGTGACATGGCAGCTTTCAAACAGCCCCGTCTCGCAGATGGGCTTTGCCCCGCCCGTCGTCTCCTCGGCAGGCTCGAAAACGAGCAAAACGTTCCGCGCGGTCGGCAGCGTCGGGAGCAAGCCCGCCAGCGTCAGCAGAATTGCCATATGCCCGTCATGCCCGCAGGCGTGCATTGTCTCGGCGTTTTCCGAGGCAAAGGGCAGCCCCGTCTGTTCGCGGATGGGCAGAGCGTCCATATCGCTGCGCAGGGCGACGGTCTCGGGCTTGCCGAAGTCAAAATAAGCGCAAACGGCGTCTCCGACCGGAGAAAAGACCGTGCAGGGCAACTGCTGTAAAGTGTTTTTCAGATAAGCGGCGGTGCGCGGAAGCTCGCGGTCCGTCTCCGCAATGCGGTGCAGCGCCCGCCGATGCGCGGAAAGCGTTTGTTGCAGCATAATCAGTTCTCCTTTTCGGGCAAACGGCTTGTTTCGCGTACATAATACTATAGCGCATCAAGGTCGGTTTTGCAAGTAGCCCCTTCCGAAAAAACGCTGACAAAAACCGCTGAGAGGGAAAGCTCTCAGCGGTTGGGGAAGGTTTATTTCTCTTTTGCGTAGGCAACGACGATACGGCGGTGCGGCTCCGTGCCGGTGGAGAAGGTCGTAACCTCGGGGTAATCCTGCAGGGCTGCGTGGATGATGTGCCGCTCGTAAGCGTTCATCGGCTCCAGCGTGAAGTTGCGGCGGTACTTGACCGCTTTGGCTGCCATCTTATTGGCAAGCTGGCGCAGGGAATCCTCACGCTTGAGGCGGTAGTCGCCGGCATCTACACTGATGCGCAGGCGCTTTTCACGGTCGCGGTTGATGGCGTAGCCGGTCAGGTACTGGATGGCGTCGAGGGTGTCGCCGCGTCTGCCGATCAAAAGACCCGCGTCGCCGCCGACCAGGTCGGCGCGATAGCTCTCCTCGTCGAGCTTGTAGGCGTGCGGCACAGCGTCGGAGCCCATGTGCTCGAGCAGACCCTTGAGGAAGCTTTCGATCTTCTCCTCTACGCTGCCCGGCTCCGCGGGAGCATAGGTACGGGCAGGCTTCGGCGCCTCCACGGGCTTCGGCTGCGCTTCCGGTTTGCGCTCCGCCTTCTTTGCCGGCTTCTGCTCCGTCCTCTTTTCCGGGCGCGGCTCGGCTTTCTTTTCCGGACGCTGTTCGGCTTTTCTCTCGGGCTTGCGCTCGGACTGCTTCTTCGCAGGTCTCTGCTCCGGCTCGGGCTTCTTCCCGGGGCGGGAGATCACGCCGGTCGTAACCGGGATCTCGGGGCGCTCCTTCGGCTTCGAACGCGAGGCGGAGGAGAGCGCCGTCTTGGGCGCGGTGTCCTCGTCGGGTACCTCATAGGTCACCTTGACCTCGGCGGGAGACGAGCCGATGCCGAGGAAGCCGGAACGTGCGTTTTTGAGTACCTCGACGGAAACGCTGTCTCTGTCCAGCTTGAGCTGCGCCAGCGCCGCCTCGATGGCAAGCTCAATCGTCTTGCCTGTCGTGACTATATATTTTTCCATGATAACTCCTTATTCTTCGTCAGAGCGATAGCGGTCAGGCTGATAAGCTCTGCCGCGCGCGTAGGGGCGATCCTTTTCACCGCCCAAAAGCTCCGCCGCTTCCTCGGCTGCAAGCCCCTGCGCGGCGCGCTTTTTCGCCTCATAATCCTTTGCGGCAGCCTCGCGGCTTTGCTTATCGCGGAGCTGCTGCTTCTTTTTGCTGGTGTTTTCGGTGATGCCGTCGGGATTCGCAGCGCGTTTGGCGGCGCGAATGCGCTCCTTTTCCGCCTCCTCGGCGGCGCGCTGGGCGGCTCTCTCCCGCTTGACGGCGTCCTCGGCGTCATAGACCTTGCGGTAATGCTTCGTCAGGAAATAATCCTGCACGATGCCGAAGATGCTTTGGGCAATCCAGTAAATGGAGATGCCGAGGGGCATGATAAAGCCAAACCACACGGACATCAGCGGCATGAGCATATTCATCACCTTGCCGGTGGACGCTGACTTTGCCGCAGCCTCGTCCTTCTCGCCGTTCTCGTCGCGGACGACAGTGGCGTTCATCTTTTGGCTGATGAACATGGACAGATAGTTCAGACCGCCGGAGACCAACGGGATGATAAAACCGCCGATCTCTGCCCAAGTGCGCATTTTCCAAACCTTCCAGCTCGGCTTCAAGCCGAGGTCAATGCCGCAGAAGAAGAAATCCAGCGCTTCGACGCCCTCGGGGATCACGGCGAGCGCAGCGGTATTGCTTGCAGCGCGATATTGCCAATAGACATCGAGCTTGTCCGCGGATACGCCCTCGATTGCCGCAAGCGCCTCCTTGACGGCAGTGATCTGCTCACTGCTCAGGTGCAGCAGGTATTCCAGCGGCTCGCGAATGACATTATACAGCGGAATGAGAATGAGCAGGGGGATAAACGCCCAGATGCAGCCGCCGGTCATGCTGGCGCCCTCTTCTTTATAGAGCTTCTGCACCTCCTGCTGGTATTTTGCCTTATCGTCGCCGCAAGCGATCTCGATCTGCTTGACCTGCGGCTGCAGGCGGGTGGTTTTCATCATGCTCTTTTTGCTCTTGGCGCTCATGGGCAGCAGAATGAGCTTGACTGCCAGCGAGAAGAGGATCAGAGCGATGCCGTAGTTGCTGAAGAAGTTATAGAAGAACTCCAGCACATAACCGAAGGGGATCTGGATAAAGGGAATATTGAACATCGTTACTCTCCAAAAAGGTTGGGGTAGCTGCCGCAAAACGCGGCGGGTGGACGGTCACGGCACGGGGTCATAAAAATCGCCGTGATTGAAGGGGTTGCACCGTAATAACCGTTTGAATGTCAGCCAGCCGCCCTTTGCCGCGCCGTATTTTTCGATTGCCTCCAAGCCGTATTCCGAACAGGTCGGAATAAAGCGGCATTTCCCGGGAAATGCGGGGGAGATAAATTTGCGGTAAAAGCGGATGAGGGCAAGCAGGATCTTTTTCATAAAACGCACACCTCTGTTTAGGCTAAGGACTAAGGACGAAGAGTGAATGGCTGTTTCGTGAATAGTGAATAGTGAATGGTGAATAGCGAACAGCTAAATTGCCTCGCAGGCACTTTCTCCCCTGTCATTGCGAGGAGCGCAGCGACGTGGCTGCGCAGCCGTTCGCGACGAAGGAGCGTTACGGATGCGGCGTACCCCTCGCGGGTGCAATCTCGTGCAGGAACTATCGACTGCGTACTGACCTACAGCCTGAGATTGCCACACCCAGTGTGCGCACTGGGTTCGCAATGACAAATTAGGGCAGCTTTTTCTGCATCCCGAGCTTGTCGGTCAGCGACAGGAACGCCTTGGTCAGCGCGGAAAATTCCGCCTCGACTGCCGCAGAGCGCGCAACGATCACGAAATCATAGCCCGGCGTGAGCTTGTCTTCGTGCAGACGGACGATTTCGCGCAGGCGGCGTCTGACCCGATTGCGCACGACCGCGTGCCCGAGCTTGGTGCTGACCGTCAGACCCATACGGCTGACCTTCAGACCGTTGCGGCGGCAATAAATGACAAGATAGCGGTTGCCCGCGCTCGCGCCGCGATAATACAGGCGGCGGAAAGCGGCATTCTCCTTCAGCGAAACGACCATGCGTTTCCTCCAATACAAAGAAGGCGAACAGATCGCTCCGTTCGCCCCTGATGACATTCAAACAGTATGGTGCGGTCACGGTTCCTTAGGCGGACAGGACAGCTCTGCCTTTAGCACGACGGCGGGCAAGAACCTTGCGGCCGTTGGCGGTAGCCATTCTCTTGCGGAAACCATGGACCTTAGCGCGATGGCGCTTTCTGGGCTGATAGGTACGCAGCATCTCGTGTACACCTCCTGTAAAATTATGCTCAACAGCCGAAACGGCAGTAGCAAACCAAATTATTGCACATATTTGCGCAAATGGTATTATAACGCAAGAACCCGGGGAAAGTCAACCGAAATTTTCATTATTTTATGCAAAATCGTAAACTTGTGTCCAAGCTTCGACCTACCCACAAAATATAGCGTAGCGTTCACCCTTTGTTTTTTCGCCTTGCAAAACCAATTTATATTTGCTATCATAGGATCATCACCTACAGAAAGAGAGGAATCCCTATGCTTTGCCCGAATTGCGGCACTGACGTCTCCTCTGTCGGACGTTTTTGCCCGAACTGCGGCACGCCCTTGCAGGCATCCAAACCGGCGATGGATACCGCACCGCAGCCGCAGTATCAACAGCCGCAATACCAGCAGCCCCAGTATCAGCAACCGCAATACCAGCAGCCGCAATACCAGCAGCCGCAATACCAGCAACCGCAATACCAGCAACCGCAATACCAGCAGCCTTATCAGCCGATGCAGCCCGCTGCACCGCAGATGAACTGGTATAAATTCCTGATCTACTTTGCTCTGTTCGCAGGCGCGGTGGTCAACGCCATCAACGCGGTTCGCTTTTTCACGGGTTTGGTCAACGGCACCTCCGCCGAGGCAAGCTGGCTCTATGCCATCTTCCCGAGTTGGAAGACGGTAGACATTGTCGTCGGTCTGCTCCTGCTGTTCTTGGCTGCCTTCTCCATTTTCACGCGTTTCCGTCTGTCGGGCTACTGTAAAAACGGTCCCCTGTGTCTCTACCTGACCTACGGTCTCGCCGCGCTGAGTAATATCGTCTATCTGATCGGCGTTTCTGTGGTCATTTCCGGCACCGAAATCTCGATCACCGATTTGGATATCGTTCCTACCGTCACAAGCATCGTCGTTTCGATCGTAATGATCGTGATCAACGTTGTATACTTCAACAAGCGCAAGCATCTCTTCAATAAATAAGCCAATTTACAAGCACACCCTGCTTCCGCCGGAGGCAGGGTGTGTTTTATGGTGCGCCCGGCGGGCGCATACTCTAACGGGTGAAAGTCCCGAAGCCGC
>JBJDYD010000114.1:0-1928 GCA_051867015.1 Faecousia sp.
CACGCCGAGTCGTCGTGCCCTACGGGCTACCTACAGTTTTAAGCGTTACAGACTAGTAGGGGCGGCTACCAGCCGCCCGGTGCAGGAACCGCCGACTACGTAAAAACTCCCTTCCCATGTCATTGCGAGGAGCGCAGCGACGCGGTAGCGCAGCCGTTCGCGAGGAACGAGCGTTACGGATGCGGCATACCCCTTGCGGGTGCAATCCCGTGCAGGAATCGCCGACTGCGCACAAACCTGTTCATCCGTATCCTCTGCCGCTTACGCGGAAGGCACGCCGAGTCGTCGTGCCCTACGAATGTGAAACGCACCCTCGCCGTAGGGCGCGACGACCTCGGCGCGCCGGTGCAGGCACCACCGACTGCGCTTTCCTGTGCAGAATCCACAAAACCAAGCTTCAAAACTTGTGAATCCTTCCAAAAATCAAAAAAGGGATTGACGGCGCTTTTGGACTGCAATATAATAAAATTACTTAAGCGGTTAAGTATTTCCGGAGTACCGCCGCTTGAAATGTATCTTTCAAAGTAAAACAGGAGGGAAAATGCGTATGAATAAAAAGCTGATGCTCGGTCTGCTTGCCTGTCTGCTGGCGCTGACGATGCTGCTCGTCTGCGGCTGCACAAGCGAGCCGGAAGCGACGGAGGCTCCCGTCGAAACATGGAAGGTCACCTTCTATGACAGCGACGGCGTGACCGTTCTGCAGGAAGCGGAGGTAGAGGACGGCAAGACCGTCACAATGCCCGACCTGACCAAGGAAGGCTACCTCATTCAAGGCTACTTTGCAACCCCCGCGCTGCTGCGGGAGTTCGACCCGGCGACACCCATCACCGCGGATACGGCGGTATTTGTGGCGTGGCAGTCCAGCGTAGAGGATAACCGCCCGTGGATGCTGGCAGGCTCTCTGCGCGGCTATCCCGAGAACAACTGGGGCAAGATCTGGCCGCAGGACGACTTCCTGCTGCACAAGGTCGACGGCGAATTCAACACCTTTGAGATCGAAGTGAACCTGTACGCGGGCGACGCGTTCAAAATCGCGGTCATCGGCGAGGGCTATGCGTGGGATAACACGGCGAGCATCGACGCCTCCCACATTGCCGACCAGAGCGGCGCTTCGGTGCTGTCGGGCGGCGAGAACGCGTTTGATTCCGGCGCGAACATCGACGTCTCCGAGGACGGCAAATACCGTCTGACGCTGAAAACCGACGCGGAGACGCTGTCCCTGTGCAAGCTGTACTGCGAGCGCATCGGCGACGCGGACGCGGTTGCGGAGGTCACCTATGACATGAAGCTCTGGGCATCCTTCAACAACTGGGAGGGGCAGGACATGACCCGCAACGGCGACGACCTGATCTGGTACTGTGAGGCGGACGTCCCCGAGGGCGGCGGCGAGTTCGGCATCAAGAACGCCGACAACGGCGACTGGTTCAGCAGCGAAGGCAACACGAAGAATATCCAGCTGGAGGAAGGGCACTACATGTTCTTCATCGAGCTGGAGCTGGTCGACGGCAGACCGCAGCTCAAGGGCGAGATCGTCGCAGAGGAGCCGGCATATTATGTGGTTGGCACTTGCGGCAACGGCGGCTGGGCAGCGGACGCGAACGCGGAGAACACTGCCTACCGCATGACCGAGCAGGACGGCAAATACGTTCTGTCTGTCACCTTCACCGACGGCGAGACGGCGGAGTGGGCGGATAACAAGGTCGCCTTCAAGGTCGTCTACGGCTGCGGCGGCAGAGTGGCGAACGAATATTGGTACGGCGACGGCATGGACAACATCACGGTAGACCCGGGCGATTATACGATCACCTTCGACCCGGCAGCCGGCACGGTCACACTCGAGTAATAAAACCAGCGTGCCGATGGAGAACCATCGGCACGCTGAAAACGTAGGGGAAGAAGTGAATAGTGAATAGTGAACAGTGAACAGT
>JBJDYD010000115.1:0-8301 GCA_051867015.1 Faecousia sp.
TCGTTTGAATGAGGATCGGGAGCTTGTGGCGAGAATTCGCGAGGGCTTGAAGGCGCGCGGCGGCTACTGCCCCTGCCGGATTCCCAAGACGGAGGAATATAAGTGCATCTGTCAGGAATTCAGACAACAAATGGCAGACCCCAATTTTGAGGGGTACTGCCATTGTATGCTCTATTATAAGACGAAGGACTGATTGCTCGACAGTCATAAGTCGGTGCATTGAAACCGTGCGGAGCGCTCCTCAGTCATTCACCATTCACTCTTAGCCCTTAGTCCAAATCGGTGCCTGCACGCCGTCGGCTAATAGCCGCCCTACGATATATAAGGAGTTGCGGAATATGAACAAACAAATGCGCAGTTTGTCCCTTTTATATCGCCTTTTGCGCGGGGAGGCGCTGTCTGTGCGGGCGCTGGCGGAGGAGTTCGGGGTGTCCGAAAAAACCGTCTCGCGGGATCTTTTCGAATGCAAGGCGTTTTTCTGCGAGTGCCGCGGCATTGCGGGAAACGCGGAACTGGAATATGATCAGCGCACGAAAACCTATCGGCTGTCTCCCGACGATTTTCTGACCAATCAGGAGATGTTTCTGCTGCTGAAGCTGCTTTTGGGCACGCGGGCGCTGAGTCGGGAGGAGCTTTTGCAGCTCGTCGAAAAGCTCAAACGCTTTACCACGCAGGCAGACCGCGCTTGCTTGGAGGAGATGATCGACGCGGAGCAGCGCTACTATGAGCCGGTGCATCATGACTGCAAGTCGCTCAAGCAGACCCTATGGCAGGTAATGCGCTGCATTGACCGGCGGTGCGAGATTACCATCCGCTATTACAAAATGGATCGTTCGGAGGTCACGCGGCGCATTTGCCCGCTGTCTATTTTGTTCTCGGAATACTATTTTTATCTCATCGCGGTGCGGGCGGACGACGCGGGGCAGAAGCCGATCTATTTCCGCATTGACCGCATTCACGGCATTGTCGAGCATCGGGAGTGCTTTGCGCGCACGCCGCAGCTCCGCTTCAACGAGGGCGCGTTCCGCCGCCGCAATCAGTATATGCTCCCGGGCAAGGAGCGCAGCATCCGTTTCGCCTTTTCGGGTCCCTCCGTGCAGGCGGTTTTGGATCGTCTGCCCACCGCGCGCATTGTCGGGCAGGAGGGAAAGCAATATATCTTGGAGGCGGAGGTCTGTGGCGACGGCATTAAAATGTTTCTGCTGAGTCAGGGAAGCTGGGTCAAGGTGCTTGCGCCTGCCGAATTCGTCGAGGAAATGCGCAAGGAGATCGACAAAATGCGGGCAGGCTATGCGGAGACGGCGGAATAAAACCGGCACGCAATCCGCCGCAGCGGTGGTAGGGGAGCGGTCAATCGACGTCGTTGGCGCGGGGGAGGTTCCAGCGGAAGTACGCCGAGAGCAGGCGGATCACCAGCACCAGCACGATTGCGATCAGCATGGCGGCATACTGCGGCAGGCAGCGCCAAAGCAGCGCGCAGGTGACCGCGCCCAGCAGCGAGGCGCAGGCATAGATGTGCTTGACGAGAATGTACGGCATATCCCCCGCGAGGACGTCACGGATCACGCCGCCGCCGACGCCGGTCAGCACGCCGACGAAGACCAGCAGAAAGGTGCTGCGGTCGGGCGAGAAGCTGAGGGCGTTCCAAATACCCATGACCGTGAAAACGCCCAAGCCCACCGAATCCATCACGAGCAGCACCGCGTCAAACAGGCGCGTGTTATGCATCAGACCGTGCCGTACCCATGGGATAAACAGCACAATCGCCGTGCCGATGGCGACAATCGCGCAGGTCGGGTCACGGAAGGCGAGGGGCGGCGTGATGCCGAGAATGAGGTCGCGCAGAATCCCGCCGCCGATGGCTGTGACGACGCCGAGGACGATCACGCCGAGCAGATCCATATGCTTTTTCATGGCGATCAGCGCTCCGGAGGCAGCAAAGGCGACCGTACCGATCAGCTCTAACACGTTGACGAAAATTTCCATATTGGTTTCCTCCAAAAAATGCACACCCGAAAGGATGTGCATCTATATTTGCAAAAGCTTCTTCTCGGTCATTGTGACCCGTAGGGCGCGGCAATCTCGTGCAGGAATTACCGACGCAGCACAGAGAAGGGAAAAAGATTGCCGCGTCGCTGCGCTCCTCGCAATGACAGAGAGGGGAGAATTATCAAATGCGTCGAAATGCACACCCGGAAGGATGTGCATTTGCTTTTTATGCTGTGTCAGAGAGCGCTCAGCCGGCGACGGAGGCGGTTCTCGGGGCGGGGGCTTCGATGCGCTTGATGGTCGCGCCAAGACCTTGCAGCTTGCCGATCAGATTCTCATAGCCGCGCTCGATATATTCGACTTCTTCAATGACCGTCCGACCCTCGGCGGCGAGACCCGCAATGACCATTGCCGCGCCCGCGCGCAGATCACAGGCGCGGACGGCGCAGCCGTGGAGACGGTCAACGCCTGTAATGATGGCGACCTTGGTATCCACCTTGATGGCGGCACCCATGCGGTTCAGCTCCGCGCAGTAGCCGAAACGGGTGTCGTAAATGCTCTCGGTGATCACGCTGACGCCCGACGCCAGCGACATGCACACCGCGATCTGCGGCTGCATATCCGTCGGGAAGCCGGGATAGGGCAGCGTTTTGACATTCGCCCGACGCAGGCGACCGCTGCGCTGGACGCGGATGGCGTCGTCATATTCGGTGATCTTCGCGCCCATCTCGCGCAGCTTTGCGCTGATGGTGTCCATATGCTTCGGGATGACATTCTGCACCAAAACATCCCCGCCGACCGCCGCGACGGCTGCCATATAGGTGCCCGCCTCGATTTGGTCCGGAATGATGGAATAGAAGCCGCCACGCAGCGCCTTGACGCCGCGAATCTTAATGACATCCGTGCCCGCGCCGGAGACCTTCGCGCCCATTGCGTTCAGAAAGTTTGCCAAATCGACAATGTGCGGCTCCTTGGCGGCGTTTTCGATGATGGTTGTGCCGCCTGCGAGGACGGCGCCGATCATGATATTCATCGTCGCGCCGACGGAGACGACGTCGAGATTGACTCTGCCCCCCGTCAAGCCCTCTTCGGGCGCACCGGCGCAGACAAAGCCGTTTTGCAGCTCCACCGTTGCGCCCATGGCTTCAAAGCCCTTGATGTGCTGGTCGATGGGGCGCGGGCCGAAATTGCAGCCCCCGGGCAGGGCGACTCTTGCGTGATTAAAGCGCCCTAACTGCGCGCCGATGAAATAATACGACGCACGGATGCGCCGCACGAGCGCGTCGGACGCCTCGCTGTCGCGCACATGGGTGCAGGTGATTTCCAGCGTGTTGGGGCTTAAGCGGCGAATCTCCGCGCCCATGCTGTCCAATATTTCAAGCAGAAGCCGCACATCCGAAATGTCCGGGACATTCTCAATGCGGCAGGTGCCGTTTACCAAAAGTGTTGCGGGGAGGATCGCCACGGCTGCGTTCTTCGCGCCGCTGATGGTGACCGTCCCTTGCAGCGGTTTCCCGCCCTCGATGATATATTGAATCATTTCATACCCTCTCATATCAGGAGTATATGCGAATTTTCATTCTTCACTAAGCCAATTTTAGGCTTAAACAGTATATCATACCTGACGGAGCTTGTAAAGAGGAAATAACAAAACGGTTGCGGAAAATGTCAACGGTATCAAAAACGGCGCAGACCCTTCGGATAATGATTTTTGAGAATACCGTCCGCGCCGCGCGCCCAGCCGATGGGGTGACCGTCCGCTGTGATGAGCGTCCAGCCGCGGTTATCTCCGTGCAGTGTCTCGCCGCGCAGATAGGCGGCAAGCTCCCGACTGTCTGCGGGGAGGTCAAAGGTATTCGGAAACGCCTCCCGCCAAAGCGCCAAGGCGTGCGCGGGAACGAAACGGCTCTTACGCGTCTGACCAAGCTCCAAGCCCGCCCGCAGGACGCGAAGTCCGCGCAGCTCGGGCAGCTCCTGCGGCGCAAGGAACCATGTATCGCCAAAAGCGAGCGGTATGCCGTCAATGGAAATGCTGTTTTCTCTGAGAAATGCGCTGATTTCATCAGGGAGATGCGCGGCGGCTTGCAGGGGACTATCGTTTTGCGCCCCCTCGCCGCTGCGTTGCAGCACCGCTGCGAAATGTCCCTCGCCGCGCAGCTTGTGCGGAAACAGGCGCAGGGTGTGCTCGATGCCGTCCGCGGGAGTTTCAATCCACTCGGGTCTGCCGCGGTCAAAATAGGGCGCGTCGCAGGGGAGGACGGAAAAATCGGGGTGCCGATGCAAAAACGCGCTGATGACGCCCTCGTTTTCCTCGGGAGCGAAGGTGCAGGTGGAATAGACCAGTCTGCCGTTCGGCTGCAGCATGGCGGCGGCGGATTCCATAATTTCGCTCTGCCTTGCCGCGCACATTTTCACGGTCTCCTCGCTCCAATCGGTGACGGCGGCATCCTCCTTGCGGAACATGCCCTCGCCGGAGCAGGGCGCGTCTACGAGGATACGGTCGAAATAGGCGGGAAAACGCTCGGCTAATTTCGCGGGATGCTCATTCAGCACAAGGGCGTTTTCAACCCCCATGCGCTCGATATTGGAGGACAGAATACGCGCCCGCTTCGGGTGGATTTCGTTGCAGACGAGCAAGCCCTGACCGCGCATCGCGGCGGCAAGCTGGGTCGTCTTCCCGCCGGGCGCGGCGCACAGGTCGAGCACGCGCTCTCCGGGCTTTGCGTCCAGCAACACGGCGGGTGCCATGGCGCTCGGCTCTTGCAGATAGTAAAGCCCTGCCTCGTGAAACGGGTGCAGTCCCGGGCGTTGGGCAGGGTCGTAATAGTAGCCGTTCGGCGCCCAAGGAACCGGTTCGCCGCAGAAGGGCAGCGGCGCGGACTGCTTGCGCGGATTCAGACGGATGCCCACATTGCGCGGAAGCTCATAGGAGGCGAGAAACGCGTCAAATTCGCCGCCGAGCATACGGCGCATCCTTGATAAAAAAGCGTCAGGAAGCATAGGAACCTCCGAAGGATTGGTTTGAATCATCATAGCATGGTGGGTGGGAAAATACAAGAGCTTTGTAGGGTGGGGACATGTCCTCACCGGTGCAAGAACTACCGGGTGCGTACAAACCTGTTTTTCCGTACTGTCTGCCGCTAACGCGGACGGCGGGGACATGTCCCCGCCCTACAGACAATGAACGAACCCTCAGCGTAGGAAATGACTCATTGATGTTGATATGTGTAATACAGAAACGTCACCTGTCCTGCTTTGATGTCACTCCTTCGGATATGGTGTTTTGATTTTCGTCCTGCCGAGGAGATAGTCTACGCTGACACCGTAAAAATCTGCGAGCTTCATTAAAACTTCCACGGGGTAATTCAGTACGCCGATCTCATACTGGGAATAGGTATTCTGCTTGATGTGCAGCATTTCGGCGATCTGCTTTTGTGTATAACCGCCGTCAATGCGCAGATTACGAATGGCTTCAAATTTCAATATCTCATATCGCATAGTAATCACCGCTCAACAAGATAAAATATCTGAAAATAAGATGTTGCGTTTTATCTTAAAATCAGATAAAATAACAAAGGGGGTGATAGTATGCCAAACTTCGAGACAATTTATTTCGGCTTATTCAATGCGATGACCGATGCACTGGCGGCAATGGAGGCGCAGAATTACGGCGCGGCGCGGGACATTTTGATCGCGGCGCAGCAAAAGGCAGAGGATGCCTATATTGACGAGGATAGAGAATAGCACACAGCCCGAAATGCGGTCAAACGTATTTCGGGCTGTGTGCTGTTTTTGAAAGTTCCTGCACGGGATTGCCGCGTCGCTTCGCTCCTCGCAATGACACGGAAAGGCACCCCCCACTTGTCATTGCGAGACCAGTGCGCACACTACCCGCAAGAGGTACGCCGCATCCGTAACGCTCCTTCGTCGCGAACGGCTGCGCAGCCGCGTCGCTGCGCTCCTCGCAATGACATGGGGGGGGAGTTTGTATGCAGTTGGTGGTTCCTACACCGGCGCGCCGAGTCGTCGCGCCCTACGGCGAGGGTGCAATCAACGGTTATTTAAAATCCGTGCGGAGCACACCACAGTCATTCACCATTCACTCTTAGCCCTTAGTCAAACAGACTGCCCACAGGCGCGTCAGGGATGCTGCGCGCTACGGGGTGCTGCGATCAGACCAGCCTTGCGCCGGCGGGGACGGCGTCGTCGAGCATGATTAGGTGGAGCTTGTCGCCGCGCTCGGCGGACAGCAGCATACCGCAGGACTCCTGCCCCATCATCTTGCGCGGCGGGAGATTCGTCACGGCGACGAGGGTCTTTCCAATCAATGCCTCCGGCTCGTAGTATTTTGCGATGCCGGAGAGAATCTGACGCGGTTTTTCCGTGCCGTCGTTAAGGGTGAATTTTAAGAGCTTTTCCGACTTCTTGACCTTCTCGCAGGCGACGACCTTGACAACCGTCATCTCCACCTTCGAAAATTCGTCAAAGCTGACGGGAGGCAGCGGCTCGGGCAGCGGGTCCTCCTTCGGCTCCTCCGGTTTGGCGGTTAACGCCTCAAGGGCTTCCAGCTCCTTTGCCATGTCGATGCGCGGGAAGAGGACGGGACCTGCCGTGACCTGCGCGTCCGACGCGAGCACGCCGAATTTGCACAGGCTCTCCCAATCGCTGCGCTCCGCGCCGATGCGGCGGAGAATTTCCGCGCTTGTGTCCGGCATGAACGGCTGCAACAGTCCCGCGCAGATACGCACCGTCTCCAGCAGATGGTACATCACGCAGGCAAGCCGGGCGCGCTTTGCCTCGTCCTTTGCCAGAACCCACGGCGCCGTCTCGTCGATATACTTATTCGCGCGGGAGATCACCGCGAAGATTTCGCTCAATGCGTTTTGGAAGGCATAGCGCTCCATTTGCGCGGCATAGCGCTCGTGCAGGCTGCTTGCCATCGCGACAAGCTCATCGTCCTGCGCGGCATTGTAGAATTGATCCGGGTCTAACTTGCCGCCGAAATACTTCTGCACCATGGCAACCGTGCGCGAGACAAGGTTGCCGAGGTCATTGGCAAGGTCGGTATTGATGCAGGAGATCAACAGCTCGTTGGAGAAATTGCCGTCCGTGCCGAAGGGGAAGGAGCGCAGCAGGAAGAACCGCAGCGCGTCCGTGCCGTAGCGCTCGGCGAGCAGGTAGGGATCGACGACGTTACCCTTGGATTTGGACATCTTACCGCCGTCCAGCAGCAGCCAGCCGTGCCCGAAGACTTTTTTGGGCAGCGGCATTTCCATACTCATCAGCATGGCGGGCCAGATGATCGAGTGGAAACGGACGATCTCTTTGCCGACAAAGTGCACGTCGGCGGGCCAATATTTCTCATAATCGTCGTACTTGCCGTTCATGAAGCCGAGGGCGGTGGTGTAGTTAAACAGCGCGTCTACCCAGACATAGACCACATGCCCCGGGTCAAAATCGACGGGAATGCCCCAAGTGAAGCTTGTGCGCGAGACGCAGAGATCCTCCAAGCCGGCGTCAATGAAGTTATTGACCATCTCGTTGACGCGGCTGCGCGGCTCCAAAAAGTCGGTGTTTGTCAGCAGGTCGCGCACGGGCTGGGCGTATTTGGAAAGACGGAAGAAGTATGCCTCCTCCTCAGCGGGCTGGCAGTCTCTGCCGCAGTCCGGGCATTTGCCGTCCTTGAGCTGGCTCTCCGTCCAGAAGGATTCGCAGGGCGTGCAGTACATGCCCGTATATTTGCCCTTATAGATGTCGCCCTTCTCGTACATCTTCTTAAAGATTTTTTGGATCGCTTCGACATGGTAGTCGTCCGTCGTGCGGATGAAGCGGTCGTAGGAGATGTTCATCAGCTTCCACAGGTCGAGCACGCCCTTTTCGCCGGTGACGATGTTGTCCACGAACTGCTGCGGGGTGATGCCGGCTGCCTTGGCACGTGTCTCGATCTTCTGCCCGTGCTCGTCCGTGCCGGTCAGGAACATGACGTCATAGCCGCGCAGACGCTTATACCGCGCCATCGCGTCCGTCGCCACGGTGCAGTAGGTATGCCCGATGTGCAGCTTGTCCGAGGGGTAGTAGATCGGGGTGGTGATATAGAATTTGGGTTTACAGGAATCGCACATGAAAAATCCCTCTTTTCGCTTATTTGCCGTTATTATATCACGCAAACGGAAAAAGTGCAACGATGCGCGGGATTTTTTGGAACTGCGGACGGGAAAAAGCGCGAGTTTTTGACAGTAAAAACCGTTCAAACACCTGTCAAAGCCTTGCGGCGTCTATATTTTTTTGTCAATTTTTAAATTTTGTCTTGTA
>JBJDYD010000116.1:0-8296 GCA_051867015.1 Faecousia sp.
GATCTTTAGGGTCCACATTTCAGAAAGTAAAGTTTTAGTCTTAACAGCCTACTACGGCGTAAACTCCGATTCTTCTCGTAGGGGCGGCTATCAGCCGCCAGCGGTACAGGGAGCGGGGTTCGAACGCAGTCGGTAGTTCCTGTACCGGCGGGAACATGTCCCCGCCCTACAAGGGTTTTATAACAATGACACAGAGAGGCTGCCCCATCGTATATGATTCCTGCTTTCCTTTTCTGCCTTTCGCAGCAAAACAAGGGAGCCTTATAAAATCACGACCCTCTGCGGTTTCCCGGAGAGGGTCGTGATTTTATGGGATGATAAGCTTACTTCATTTCTTCGCAGGCATAGGAGCCGCCAAGATAGCGCATGATGATGCACGCAAACTCAGCACGGGTCGCAAAGTCGGTGGGCTTCAGGTTGCCCGCGTCGCCCTGGAAGATGCCCTCGGACACTGCCCAAGTCATCGCCTCAACCGCATAATCGCTGATCGTTGCGGCATCCTTGAAGCTGCTCAGATCAGCCTTTGCCTTCGGCTGATTCTCATAGCGCCACAGGATCGTTGCGATCTGCTCACGGGTGACATAGTCGTTCGGAGCAAACTTGTCAACCTCCACGCCGAGGACGATGCCGTTGTCCTGTGCCCAAGCAATCGCGTCGGAGTACCACTGACCTTCCGGAACATCCGTGAAGCTGGACGGCTCCGTGACAGCGGGGCAGCCCACCATGCGGTACAGGACGGTAACCATCATCGCACGGGTCATTGTGCCGTTCGGGTCGAACTTGCCGCCGCCGATGCCGCTCATCAGGCCTCTGGAAACGGCGAAGTCGACAGCTTCATGATACCACTTGTCCGGGCAATCGCTGAAGTTCTTCACATAGCAAGCGGTATCCTCCAGCATGGGAACAATCTCCTGTGCCTTCAGAATCGTGCCGCAGACGGAGCAATGGCTGCCCTCGGTCAGACCGGTGGTGCTCAGCGTCGGTGCAACGGCAGGATCAACAACAGGCGTATGACCAAGTGCCGGAACAGTCTTCTGCGCAACAATGACTTCGCCGCAGACGGAGCAGTGGCTGCCCTCAGTCAGACCGGTCTCGGTGCAGGTCGCTGCAACGGCAGGATCGGTCACAGTGGTGTGGCCCAAAGGAGCAATGACAACCTGTTCAACCGTCACTGCATCGCAGCGCGAGCAATGGCTGCCCTCTGCCAAACCGCTTTCGGTGCAGGTGGGTGCTACCGCCACATCAATGACCATGTCATGGCCCAGCGCGGGGATAATTTCCTGCGCAACGATCACTTCACCGCAGACGGAGCAGTGGCTGCCCTCGGTCAGACCGGTTTCGGTGCAGGTCGCTGCAACGGCTTCATCCACGACGACAGTATGCGTGTGCGCAAATGTAGTGGTGAAGTGGTCAAAGACGAGTTCGGTATCCGTGCACTTGTAGAGCCACAGTGCAAACCATTCACTCGGATAAGAGTCGCCATAGTATGGCTCGGTATCGTCATAGATCGCAAACGCACCGCTCTCATCATCATAAACGAGAACCATGTCCGGCTCTGCGGCATTGAAGATCTGGGAGGCAGATTCGCTTTCCGGATCCGCAGCTACCGTCCAAGCAGCGGACGGAATTACCTCGCTGACCATTGTGAGCGCCCCATCCGCCAAAGCAAGATACTTGCCGTTCTTGACATTCTTGATGGTATATTCGTTCTCGCCGATCTTTTCAAAGGTAAAGCGGATGCCGGTTTCGTTGGTGAAGAACTCGATATAGTAGTCGCCGATCTCCGCATCGGGCAGAGACGCTACTTCCACCTTCTCGCCCTCGGCGCCGATGGCATTCGGAGTGTCAATCTCCCAGCGATAATTCACATAATCATAGTCCAAGCCAACAATCGCCCAGTCACCGGAGTAATCGCTCGCCTGATCCAAATAGTAATTCGTCTTTTCAAGCGCGACCATCTCACCGACAGTGTAGAGGGCATAGAAGGTATCGTCGCCCTTCACAAGCAGCTCGTCGCCCTCAAAGTACATTCCGTCGATGTACCAAATCTCATCCTCGGAGATCACGTCCTGATTCGTGCGCGTCCAGAGTAAGAATTCCGCGTCTTCGTGTTCTTCCTCACAGTCGGGGAACACAAAGACCTCGCCGGTCGTCACGTCGTATGTGGTCTCACCTTCCGGAGTGACAAGGGTCACGGTTGCGTCCAGACCGACCTCAAACAGCGGGACTTCCATTTCATTCTCGTTGGTCGCGTAGTCAAGCGCGGTAACAATCACGCTGTCCATGCCGTCGGCGATCAGCTCGCTAACATCAAAGGTCGCCGTGAAGCTTTCGCCTGCAGCATCAGAAGAGTAGGTTGCGTAATCCAGAATGTCATAGTAGTAATCTGCCAGATAGATCGCCTGCAGATACTGCTCGTCAGAGGCAGTAACGGTCAGCGTCTCCGCTTCGGGATCGAAGACGACATCCTCGATCACGGGAGCCGTGTAGTCAACGGTCACGTCGAAGCTCCAAACATCCTCGAAGAGGGTGCCGTCCTCAGCTTCATCGTGGGAATAGGGCAGAACCGCGTCAAACTGCACATGAGCCACCGTGCCGGAGGGGACATAAGCGCCATCCGCGTCGGTGCCGTTCCACATGAAGCTGCTGGTGCAGAACCAGTCCTGATAGTCCTCGTCATAAACAGCCTTCGGCAGATACTCGGTGTCATCGACATAGTAGACCTCGCCGGTCTCCGCGTCGGTAACGGTCATGATGAGGTGTCTTGCGTTACGGAGCTGATACGGCTCCAGATAGAACGCGTCAGCATAGTAATAGGTGCCGTCGGTCTCCGGCGTGGAGAAGGAGATATGGGACTCGTAGAAGGGTTCATAATCCAATCTATTACCACCGAGGTAATAGAAGAGCTTCTGCGTGCTCGTCTTCAGGGTGTAGCCCATCTTCGGGTAGGTGTAATAGTCAAGGAGATCCCATGCGGTATAGCCATAATCGGCAAAGGTGTTTCCTGCCGCATCCACTACGGTAGTATTCACATAGTAATCCGCATCAAGGTAGTCGCGGAAGTCATCCTGCTCAAGGATGGGAGCCTGCGTCCAGTCGCCGTAGAAGGCAAGGAATGTCGCATGGCTGGAAGAGATGGTTTCGCCGGTTTCGGCATCCGTCTGATCGAAGAAGACATAGCCCTCGACATAGGTGCCGTTTTCGAACATCGCGTCGAAGTACGCCTTGATCGCATCGTCCAGCACGATGCTGACCGTCACGGTGACGGACTCGCCCGCTGCAACATCAAATTCCGTAACCTCTTCGCCGTTTACGGTGTAGGTGATCTCTGCCTGATCGTCCTCACCGCCGTAGCCATAGACCAGATCGGAGGTCAGTGTGTTGACGTAGATGGGGTCGTCTTCGGTGTTGGCATTTGCAACATAGTCCATCAGGACATAGGCATACAGATCGTTGTAATGCGCGTCGTTCTCGCTGTCGTTTGTGAAGGTGACATCAAAAACATATTCGCCGGTCTTCTCGGGATCATCGCCCAGCTCCTTGAGCGGATCGGTGATGTAAGCGGTGCTTTGGAGTGCCGTAATGGCATCCCACGCGTTGCCGAGGCCTGCGCCCTGCTTACGGACGGAGTAGGGATATTCGTACTCGTCATACAAAACCCATGCGGTGCCTTCCAGCAGTGCCTCAGCAAGCTCTGCGCGCTCCGTCTTGCTCAGCTCGGGATAGTTCTGCGCAAGATAGGACAGCACATTGGAGAAAGTGCCGGTCATATTCGGTGCTGCCATCGAAGTGCCGCTGTAAACATCGTAATCGCTGTCGCCCGTGTTCACGGAGGAATAGATTTTGCCGCCGAAGGAGGTCATTGTCGGGTCGATCGTCAGCATCGGGGTAGTGCCCCAGTTGGAGAAGTCGCTCATCAGACCGCCATCCGGATTGAATACCATTTCCATTTCTTCCGGTGTCACAACAGTGGCAGTCTCAGCGTTCAGGAAAGCCTCCGCAGCGTCCTGCTGCACGGAGATCGCGGGAATCGCAAACGGGTCAATCGCCATGGAGATCACGCCCGCCTGATTGTTGACGACGATGCAGCCGATAGCGCCGGCTGCCGCAGCGTTGTCAACCTTCTCCTGGAAGGTGATCGTGCCGCGCTGCACGACCGCGATCTTGCCGGTCACATCAACCGCCTCGAAATCCTCGGGGTTGCCAAGTGCAATGCCGCCCTCGCCGTCGGGAACAACAACGAATTCGGTTTCCGTGTTTGCGAAAGTATTGAACCAAAGCTGGTCATCCGAGGAGTCGACATAGGAGAAGCTCTCCTCGCCGATACCGATCACATAGGAGGGATAGGCAACATTTTCCAAAGAGGCAACAGAGGTATTGCCTTCATAGGTGGAGGGGCTGCCAACCGTGCCGTAGTCGGGATACTCCGGTCCGATGTAGCCGTAGAACGCGGAATACTCCGCCATGGAATACTCGTTGCCGGCAGCGACGCTGAGGATAACGCCGGCGTCGTCCAAACGTTCGTAGATGTTGCCGAATACCTCGGTCTCCAGCTCGGCATCATAGGTAAAGCCGTTCTGCGAGCCGATGGACATGTTGATAACATCCGCGCCGAGACGGTAAGCGTCTTCCAGAGCGTAGAAGTAGATGTCGGAGGTGGTGCCCGGCTGGTCATCGTGGAAGATCTTCATCGCAAGGAGCTGCGCTGCGGGAGAAGCGCCGCAGAAGGTAATTGCACCTTCCTCAAGATCCGCCGCGTAACCGGTGGCAATGCCGGAAACATGGGTGCCGTGACCGTTGTGATCGGTGACATCCGCGTCCATGTCGGCATAGTCATAAGCAAACGGAACCTTTGCGTTGATGTACACGCCGGGGGCTTCTGCCAGAGCAACATCCTCTTCGGTCAGAACGCCGGTATCCGCACAGACACCGAGCGCATCCTGGAACGCCTCATGGGTGGTAAGCAGACCGGTGTCGAGCACCGCGATCACCATGCCCGTGCCGTCATAGCCATCGTTCATTGCCTCAAAATTGCCGGTGAAGATATTGGAAATTCCAACCTTCTTGTCGGAGGTTTCCAGCTCCGGTTCGGCATAGCTGTTGGCAATGTAGACCGCCTCAACGCCGTCGATGTCTGCGATCTTGTCCAGATCGCCGTAAGCGACATCGCAGGAGAAGCCGTTGAGCAGGGCAGTGAATTCGTAGGCGATCTCGTAGTCGATACCGCTCATCGCCTTGCGGACTGTATTGTGCTGACCTTGGAGCGCTGCGCGGCGCTGAGAGGCCTGTGCGCTGCCCTGTTCAGCAACGTCTGCCTCGGGCTCGCCTTCCAGTACGACGATTGCACGGACGATCTGATCGTCAGCGTACTGATAAGCATTTTCTGCGGCAAACGCAGGGCTCTTGAAGCCCTTGAGTTCCTTTTCGACCGTTTCGGTCTTCGTGTTCTCTTTGATGAACTCCTCAATGGTGGTCTTTCCCGTAACACTTGCTTTGTCGGACTTTGCGGCAAACGCCGTGCCAACGCAGGAAATGACCATCACAAGAGCAAGCAGCATCGCAAGCACACTCTTGAACTTTTTCATTGTTTCGTCTCCTTTTCATAAAAATTTGAGATTTTGCGAGGCTTTCACCGTCTATCCCGCAACGATGAAAAGTATATAATTATACCTATGAGTATCTTAGCAAATTTTATAGAAAATGGCAATAAAAAACTTGCGGAAAATTTGCTGTAATTTCAAACTTCCGCAAGTTCCTTTTTGAGCGAATTCTACAATTGCACGAAAGAATATACAGAAATCAATGATCCGTAAGCGCTTCCCGTCCCTGTGCCGTTCTTTTCCGGTCATTCCGTTTCCTTTCGGATATATCGGATATATTCGGGCTGGGCTGTACGTTCCGCCGTTTCCGTCATGAAAGCATACGCCTCGTTGCGTAAGCGATGGCGTTCTTTCCGATTCGGCGCTGTCCGGTCGGGGAAAATAGGCTTGCCGATCTGCACTGTGATGCAGGGATGCAGCCGTTTCAGCAGCCGCCGTTCCCGATAGGTCACAACATAGGGCACTACCGGCGCGCCGCAATCGGCAGGATAGGCAAACGAACCGGCTCGGAAGGGGCGGATATGCGTATAGTAAGGCCAGATATGCGCCTCCGGGTAGATGCAGACCGCAGCGCCTTGTGAGATGCGGGTTTTTAAGACCTCAGAAAAAAGCTGCAAGCCCTTTGTCTCGTCCGGAAGGGGGATTGCGCCGAGCATCTGCACGATATTGCGCAATCCGGGAATGGAGACCGCACTTGCGCCCGTAACGATATACGCCTTCTTCGGAAAGCAGACCAAGGAAGGAATGAAAGCATCCGCTGCGTGCTGGGTGTGGTTGGCATAGAGAAAATAGCCGTTTTTCAATCCGCGCAGTTGCTTTTTTCCCTTGATCCGCAGCCCGAACAGCAGCTTGCAATACAGGAAGACGACCGGTGTCACGACCCCGCGGTAGAGGAGCGCCGCAGCCGCCCGCCAAAGCGGATTTTTGTGGATATAGGGAAAATCCTCGCCGATGGGCTTTCCGCCAAGCTCCTTTGTCGCGGCGAAATCGTCGTTCAGTTCGTCAGAATAATAGAAGACCTTAGGCTCTCTCATGTTTTTCCTCCGCGGTTTCAAGGATCATGCGCTCCATCTCGTCCATGCAATGACCTTGCTCGAATTTCTGCGCGTATCCAAGATACCGCGCACGGCAGGCGTTTCGCCGCGCGGGATCCGTGAGCCAATAGTCGATCCGCTCCGCCAGCGCAGAAGGATCATTGAAGTGAAACAGATTTTCCTCCGTCAGCGCGAAAAACCGCGTTGCGCTGCGCGGGGAATCGGCAATCACGGGAACCAAACCGCAGGCAATTGCCTCCAAGCAGGAGATCGCCTCGATCTCGATCTCCGCAGGATGGACATAAAGGTCGGCGGAGTTAATGATATTCACAAGCTCCGTCCGCGAAAAAAATCGCATGAGCGGCGGATGCTTCAGGCGTTTTGCGGCATATTCGCGCAGCTTCTTCTCCTGCGGTCCGCTTCCTGCAAAGACAAGCTGAATCCTGTCTGCATATTTTGACTGTGCAGCCCCGTCGATCAAGACCTTGTGAGACTTTTCCTTGCTGAAGCGGCCCGTGAAGAGAATCACAAAGCAGTCTCCGAATTCCTTCGGTTTCTCCGCAGGTGCCGGTCGAAAAGCAGTATTCACGCCGTTGGATATGACACGCCCATTCGTCGGATGTCCCACCGCTGTCTCATAGGTGTCGCGGATAAACTGCGTCGGATAGTGAATGCAATCGACATAGCGATAGACAAAGCGGTCAAAAAAACGGTAGACGCCGCGATTAAAGCGTTTGGCGTTCATCAAAAAGATATGGTTGGAAAAATTTTCAGCTTGGCAATGAAAGCCCGCCGTTACGGGAATGCCCTTTTCCGCGGCAAGCTTTGCCGCCATATGAGCGGCAAAAAAGGGCACAAGAAGATGCACCGCGTCCGCACCGTCGAGCGCCTGTTCCAGCGTCGCGCGGTTCGGCTTTGCAATGGTCACCCCATTTTTCCGCACATAGCCGTTTAAGGGACCGAAGGAGACGGTGGGGATAATATAGTATCCCTCCTGCCCCTGCCGCGCCTGATCCGGGCAGACAACGCGCACCTCATGTCCCTTTTCCCCGAGGGAACGGATAAGGTTCATAGCCGCAACCGTCGTGCCGTTGTTCTCTTCACCCAAAACATCACATACAACTACAATTCTCATATTTTTCTCCCGTTTAAATACTTTCCCGCACAAAAACGTCAAAAAGCACCTGTGATCTGACAGTTATTCCATACTATACCCGATTCCGCACCAAGCGTCAATAGACAAAGCGCCGCATTTGTCAAAAAGCCCGGCAGCGTTATCCGCGCAGTGTTCTGTTGTATGGCTATTGGGGAGACCGCGAGATTGCACCCGCAAAGGGGCACGCCGCATCCGTAACGCTCCTTCCTCACGAACGTCTGTGCCACCGCGTCGCTGCGCGCCTCGCAATCCACACGCGAAAAACGCACCACGATAAACGAAACAACCCTTGTTGACCGGGGACATGTCCCCGACCTACAAAGGGTTTCATGACAATAACAGATGAGGCAGCCTTCCCATGTCATTGCGAGACCGGTGCGCACACCGGTCGTGGCAATCTCATACTCCCAAGTCCGTACGCAGTCGATGGTTCCTGCACACGGGACGTCGAGGACGCCGTCCCCTACGGCGAGAGTGCATCCCATGGTCGTAGGGCGCGACGACCC
>JBJDYD010000117.1:0-1900 GCA_051867015.1 Faecousia sp.
TCGCTGCAAAGATACAGCCCAAGCCCCACGCCGCCTTCCTCTCTGGTTCTGCTCTTGTCCACGCGGTAGAACGGCTCCGTAATACGTTCCAGCTGCTCCGGCGCCATGCCTCTTCCGTTGTCCTTGACCCGCAGCGTCGGTACCTCCTCCTCTATCCAAAAGGACAAAAGGATCTGCCCGCCCGTCTCGCAGGCACGAATCGCGTTTTCGGTAAAATTAATGACGAGGCTTTGCAGCAGCGCCCAGTTGCCGTATACCTTCCCATCCGTCGGCAGCGCGCTGATTGTAAGCCGCTTCTTTTTTCCCTTCTCCGCCAGCGTCTGCATTGCGCCCTCCAGCAGCTCCGCGCAGGAAACCGTTTCCATCTCCGTCTCGTTGTTGCGCAGCACCGTCATTTGAAACAGCTCCGTGGACATCAGATTCAGGCGTTTGCTCTCCCGCATGATGTATTGCAGATAGCGCAGGCGATCCTCCTCCTTAACGGCAACACGCATCATAAACTCGCTGTAGCCGTAGATGTTGGTCAGTGGCGTGCGCAGCTCATGGGTGAAGTTATCCAGGAATTGCTGCTTTTTTCGGTTTTCCTCCTGCAATTGTAGAATGTGACCGCGAATTTTTTCCGTCATATGGTTGAAGTTTTTGGTAAGCAGGGCAAGCTCGTCCTTTCCGCGGAAGGGCACCTGCACGGAATAGTCCCCCGCAGCCACCTGATCAGCAGCCTTTGACAGACGGGACAGCGGACGGGTCAGGCGGTTGACGATGAGCAAGAGCAGGATCGCCAGCACGAGGGAGACGACCAAGCTAACCCAAATAATCAATCTCATCAGGGAATCCCAAGTTGCCTCCATGTCGGAGATATCCCGCACATAGGTCAGGCTGTAGTCCTCAAAGCTCGGGATCTCACCGGAGGCGCAGACGAACACACACTCTGCCTCCTCCTTAATATAGACAAGACTGTTTTCCGCCGCGTCGATAGTGACGGGCAGCGAGTCGCCGGCATACACCGTTTCCCCGTTCTGAAACAGGCACAGGTAGATTCCGTCCGTCTCGTAATAGCTGCCGTATGCCAGCATGAGCTGCGCAACCGTGTCCGTCGAAAGGCGCTCGTTCTCCTCCAGCACCAAAAAGTCTCTGGACAGCGCCACGGAAACCGCGTACTGCTCCGAAGCGGTGCGGCTCTTCTCGCTCTGTAAATGGTTGTTGTAGGTAACACGGTACAGAATATAGATGCACCCATTGAGCAGCAGCAGGAACAGCAGCAGCACAGGGATAAAAACCTTCTGCCAAAACTTCATCGCGTTCTCCCTCCGTTGTAAGCTAAAAACCAAGCGCAAATGACTGCGGTATGCTTCACAGCCTTACGTTTTATAATCGCGCTTTTCATCCTGATAGCGCCTCGCCGTAGGGGACGGCGTCCTCGACGTCCCGCGTGCAGGAACCCCCAACCACGCACAAACTCCCCATCATTGCCCCGCCCTACAGCCGTAAATCGCACCCTCGCCGTAGGGCGCGACGACCCCGGCGCGCCGGTGCAGGAACCACCGACTGCATACAAACATGTTCATCCCTACCCTCTGCCGCTTACGCGGACGGCACGCCCGGTGGTCGTGCCCTACGAATGTAAATCGCACTCTCGCCGTAGGGGACGGCGTCCTCGACGTCCCGCGTGCAGGAACCCCCAACCACGCACAAACTCCCCTGTCATTGTCATGACCCCCTCCGTAGGGCGGGTGACATGTCCCCGCCCTACAGCCGTAAATCGCACCCTCGCCGTAGGGGACGGCGTCCTCGACGTCCCGCGTGCAGGAACCCCCAACCACGCGCAAACTCCCCATCATTGCCACGCCCCTCCGTAGGGCGGGCGACATGTCCCCGCCGCGTGTAGGAACCACCAACTGCG
>JBJDYD010000118.1:0-1867 GCA_051867015.1 Faecousia sp.
GACGCCGCAAGGCTTTGAGGGGTACTTCAGCGGTTTTTACTGTCAAAAACCCGCCTTTTTTAACTGTATGGGGTTGACTTTTCGAGCTATCTTCGCGTATACTATTTAAGAAGGAACGAGCATTGCCCCCACGATCTTTCGTGGGCGTCACGTCAGCATGTAAAGTCTGCCGGGTGTTCGTTCCTTCTTCTTGCTTTTCAGCGGAAAAACTATACACGAACGATCCATCATCGCGCTCTTTTACATTGATAGTTACCCTATACAGCTTTGTCTCGCTTTTCCCATACTCTCGGAAGAGAATATCGTTAATAAAATAATGCCATTCCTTTACATCGTTGTGCGTGTCAAGTTGTTTCCCATCCTCCGATTTTGAATAATTATATTCTGACTCAGAAGCAATTTGATAGTAATCCTTCGCAAGATCAAGTGTCACCCGTTTGTCTGATCCCGAACCATGTTTGGCCCCTACCATTAGCTTTGATGCGTCAGTTCTCGCGCGCGGATCATCAACAAATGTCGGATCAAACTGTGCATAAATCATTCTTGTTGAGCCGTCGCTGTTTCTGATCACAAGAGAAATCGGTTTTTTGCTCCATACATTTTGGATATAGTTCAGTATTACCTTACCTTTTTCACTCTTGGGTGTCCCGAATGGGAAGTTGCTCTCATAAATTCCACGACCTGTCTCAGGGTCGTATCCCTTAAATGACTTTTTTACCGCATCATTTGATGTGGTATTTTTTTCTGCCTTCATTGCCGCAGACAACGCTTGCTGCATCTGTCTAACCGCATTCTCGGCGGTTTCGATGTCTGCGCCGAATTGCTCCTGCACGCGTTTTACCAAAGCTGCCGTTTCGGCATCGGTCTGCTGCGCGGTCTTGCCTTTGAAGAGGTTCAGCAGCTTGTGCCATGCTGCGACGATGCCCCGCGCTGCTTCGAGCTTGACCGCTCCGCTTTTGATGGATGTGCAGAGCTCGTCAAGCGCCGTCTGTTCCGAAAGCAGCTCCCCGATGAAGTCGCACACAACCTCCTCGCGGGCAGCCGCTTCATTTGCATATGCCTCGGAGCTATTCTGCTTTGCCTTGACCGCGCCCTCGCCGCCCTTTGCCTTGACTGCGTACTCTGCAAACGCATTCCACGCCTTGCTGCCGATTCTTTCCTTCACCGCGTGCCCAAGCTCGTGTGAGACGGAAAACAGGAACGCATTGCTTGCCCCTTGATGCTGCGGTGCGATGTCCAACTCAATTAAGCCGGTATCCGCATGATACAGACCGTTGTTCTCTCCGAGATTGCCGAAACGCACCCTTATGCGAAACAGCTTTGCCAGCGCATCCACCGCAGAGACGAGCTGCGGATCGAGCCGCGCAGCATATGCATTTTGCTCCACGCCAAAGGCAGTTTTCCTTCCCTGCAAATCATTCATAATCTGCCCAAGCCGGTATGCCGTGTTTCGTTGCAGCTCCGTGAGGACGGGAGAAAGACCGTTCCCGTTCCGCAGCTCGGTTTCGGAGAAATTTCCCTTACCATAGAAAAAGGCTTCCGCCGCGCCTCTTGCATAAATCTCCGGGGATATGCCATCCGCCGGGTCATAGTTTTTTGCAAGTGACTCCGCTGCCGCTTTGTGGATGCCTAAGGAAATAAGCGCGGTATAGATCAGGGCGTTGTCGCGGTGCACCGACTATGATAGAAACCATATCCATCAATAAAACGCAGGGGGCATCACTGCCCCCTGCGCTGTAACAAAATTCAATTTGCGTTTAGAAAAACTACGGATTTTTACTGTGTCATGACATAACACACAGAACCGTCCCCTGTGTTACCGACCAATCATTCCTGCATCGTTTCGTGTCATTCAGTTGCTTAAATA
>JBJDYD010000119.1:0-8083 GCA_051867015.1 Faecousia sp.
ATTCACTAATAAAAATTGTCCTTGACAAAGGGTACACCGCAGAGCGCTCCGCGCGGATGAAAAACGCGGGCGGCTGATAGCCGCCCCTACGAGAAATTTCGCAGTTTACGCCGTAGGGGCGGCTATCAGCCGACCGGTGCAGGAACCACCGATTGCGTACAAACTTTCCCTCTATGTCATTGCGAACCCAGTGCGCACACTGGGTGTGGCAATCTTGTGCAGGAACTGTCGACTGCGCAGCAAAGTGAATAGAGAAGAGTGAAAAGCGTCGGAGCGCTCCGCGCGGATGAAAAATGCGGGTGGCTGATAGCCGCCCCTACGAGAAATTTCGCAGTTTACGCCGTAGGGGCGGCTATCAGCCGCCAGGTGCAGGAACTACCGGTTGCGTATAAACCTGTTCGTCCGCACAGACTGTCAAGTAAAACATGCAAAATTCAAAATCCGTGCGGAGCACACCTCAGTCCTTCACCATTCACTCTTAGCCCTTAGCCAAAAGGCTTTCCACAGGCGCTTCAGGGATGCCGTGCGCGACAGCTTCCCACAGACAGTATACCTATTCACTATTCACTATTCACTATTCACTGTTCACTGTTTACCGCTCCCCATTCCACCGAGGTGATCTTATGAGTTTTATCCGTTTTGAAAATGTCGAAAAGCGTTACGGCACGGGAGAGGCGTCCGTGTTGGCGCTGCAAAAGGCGAGCTTTACCGTGGAGCGCGGCGAAATCTGCGTCATTGTGGGACCCTCCGGCGCGGGGAAGACGACGCTGCTCAACATCTTGGGCGGCATGGACACGCTCACCGGCGGCAAGGTCTTTTTGGGGGACGAGGAGGTCTCCTCCTTCAACAAGCGCCGCCTTGCCGAGTACCGCCGCAAGGACATCGGCTTTGTCTTCCAATTTTATAACCTCATTCCGAACCTGACTGCGCTGGAGAACGTCGAGCTTGCCTCGCAGATCGTCAAGGATCCGCTGCCGCCGGCGCAGGTGCTTGCGGAGGTCGGGCTGGGGGAGCGGATGCGCAATTTTCCCGCGCAGCTCTCCGGCGGCGAGCAGCAGCGCGTCGCCATCGCCCGCGCATTGGCGAAAAAGCCGCAGCTTCTGCTCTGCGACGAGCCGACCGGCGCCCTCGACTATGCCACGGGCAAGCAAATTCTCGCCCTTTTGCAGAAGCAGAGCCGCGAGAACGGCATGACCGTCATCATCATCACCCACAACTCCGCGCTGACGGCAATGGCGGACCGCGTCATCCGCATCCGCAACGGCACGGTGGCGGGCATGAGCGTCAACGAGCACGCCACGCCCGTTGAGGAGATCGAATGGTGAAGGCGTGGACGAAAAACAACCTCCGCGAAATCACCCATACCCTCGGACGCTACCTTGCCATTGTCGGCATCGTCGCCCTCGGTGTCGGCTTTTTCGCGGGGGTCAAAACGGCGAAGCCCGCCATGCTGCAAACGGGCGCGCATTTTGTCGAGCAGACGCGGATGTTCGACTACCGTCTGATCTCTACCCTCGGCATGACCCGGGCGGACGCGGAATATTTTGCCGCGCTGCCGGAGGTCGAATGCGCCGAGGGCTCGAACAGCGTCGATCTTCTCGCGCGCATGGGGGAGAAGGAGCTGACGCTGAAGGCAATGTCCATCCCCGAGGAGATCAACCTTGTCAGCCTCACCGCAGGCAGGATGCCGGAGCAGGCGGAGGAGTGCCTTGCCGACGCGCGCCGCTTTTCCGAGGAGGACATCGGCAAGACGTTGACGGTTACGGAGACCTCCGCCGAGGACGCGCTGACGGTCTCGGAATTTACCATCGTCGGGCTGTGCAATTCGCCGCTGTACCTCAACACGGAGCGCGGCACGACCAAGCTGGGCGGCGGGACGCTGAACGCCTTTGTCTGCGTGCCGAGGTCGGCATTTGCGGCGGACTACTACACCGAAATTTACCTCCGCCTGACGGATGCCGACCGCACGCTCTACTCGGACGCCTATGACATGGGCATGGAGGCGGCGCAGGACGGCTTGCAGACTGCGCTGGAGGAGCGGGTGGAGCTGCGCTATCAGGACATCATCGCGCAGGCGCAGGAGCAGCTTGCCGAGGCGCAGGCGGAGTATGACAAGGGCGCGGCGGAATACGCCTCTGCGCGGGAGAACGCCGAGGCGGAGCTTGCCGCCGCAAAGCAGGAGCTGGAGGACGCGGAGGCGCAGCTTTCCTACAGCCGCTACACCCTTTCCGAGGGCGAAAAGCAATTGGAGGAAGGGCGTCAGGCGCTGGCGGAGGGCAAAGCCGCCTACGAGCAGGGACTTTCCGAATTCGAGGCGCAGCAGACCGAGGCGTATGCGCAGTTAGACGCGGCGCAGGCGGAGCTGGACGAAAACCGCGCCCAATTGGACGCCGCGCAGGCGCAGATTGACGAGAGCGGCGTGTTGGTGCAGTATGAAGCTCTGCTGGTTACGCAGCGGCAGTTAGAGGAGCGTCTGGCAGAGACGGAGCCGAACAGCGCGGAGTATTTCGCCTGTAAGGGGCTGCTGGATGCGGCGAATTTGCTGATTGAACAGATTCAGAACAGCGATCTTTACGCGCAGTATCAGGAGTTTCTTGCGGCGCAGGAACAGTTAGATGCCGGTCAGGCGGAATTGAACGCGAAACGCGCCGAGGCAGACAGCGGGTTTGCCGCCGCGCAGGCGGAGCTGGACGCGGCAAAGCAGCAGTTGGACGAGAATGAAGCCAAGCTTGCCGCCTCGGAGCAGGAGATCAAAAACGGCTGGGCGGCGGTCTACGCCGGGGAAGCGGAGCTGGAAGAGGGCAAAGCCGCCTACGAAGAGGCGTATGCAAAGGCGCAGGAGGGCTTTGCCGCGGCGGAGAAGGAGCTGGCGGAGGGCAAGCGCGCGCTGGAGGACGCGGAGGTCGAGGTGGAGAAAATCGAGCATCCGTCCTGTTACCTCTTAGACCGCGACACAAACACGGGCTACGTCTCCTTCCGCAGCGACACGGACATTGTCGAGGGCGTGGCGCGGGTGCTGCCCCTGTTCTTCTTCCTTGTGGCGGCGTTTGTTTGCATCACCACCATGACGCGTATGCTCGACGAGCACCGCACGCAGATCGGCACCCTCAAGGCGCTGGGCTATTCCGACGGGCGCATCGCGTGGAAATACATCTCCTATTCCGGCAGCGCGGCACTGATCGGCTGCGTGATCGGCTTTTTGGTCGGCACATGGCTGTTCCCCGTGGTGATCTGGGAGGGCTATTCGCTGCTGTATAACTTTGCCGCGCTGGAATATATCTTTGACTGGAAGATGGCGCTGGTGTCCCTTGCCGCGTCGATGGTCTGCTCCGTCGGCACGACTTGGCTGACCTGCCGCAGCGAGCTTCGAAGGCTGCCCGCCGTTTTAATGCGTCCCCGCGCCCCGAAGGCGGGCAAGCGCATCCTTTTGGAGCATATTCCGATTCTTTGGAATCGGTTCTCTTTCCTTTATAAGGTGTCCATCCGCAATATTATGCGGTATAAAAAGCGGCTGTTTATGATGCTCCTCGGCATCGGCGGCTGCACGGCGCTGATCGCCACGGGCTTCGGCATCCGCGACTCGATTGCGAATATCGCCGACGACCAATTCACGGACATCATGCACTATGATATCTCGCTGTCCTTCTCCGTCCCAATGACGGAGCAGCGGCAGGCGCGCTTTGCGGAGGATTTCCCCGACGCGGCGTGTGTTTTCGTCGCGACGAGCGCCTATGAAGCCCGCGCAAACGGCTCTGTCGTCTCGGTGAACACCATCGCCACGGATGATCCGCGCATTACGGACGCGGTGACCCTGCAATATGACGGAGCGCTTGTGACCTATCCGGAAAACGGCGTGGTGATCGACGAGGCGCTGGCAGATTTGCTGGGCTTAAGGGTAGGGGACAAGCTGCCCCTCTCCGTGGATGCGGCGACGACGGTCGAGGCGGAGATCGTCGGACTGCACGAAAACCGCGTCTATCACTACGCCTATATGACGGCGGAGACCTATGAGGCGCTGTTCGGCGAAGCGTGCGTTTACAAGAGCGCCTTCGTTATGACGGACGGAGACCCCTACGCCCTCGGCGCGGAGATGGCAAAAAACGCCACCGTCGCGTCGGTCAGCGTCACGCAGTCGATGCGTGAGCAGGTGGGCAACATGATGAAGAGCTTGGACTATATCGTCGTGGTTGTGATTCTCGCGGCGTGCGCGCTGGCGTTCATCGTTTTGTATAACCTCAGCAATATCAGCATCACAGAACGGATTCGTGAGATCGCGACGGTGAAGGTGCTGGGCTTTTACCCGCGGGAGACGCAGAGCTATGTGTTCCGCGAAATTCTGCTGCTGACGATTGCGGGCGCGCTGGTCGGGCTGCCCTGCGGAAAGCTGCTGCACGGGTATGTGATGCAGCAGATCGCCATTGACATGGTATCCTTTGAGGTGCGCATCGCGCCGCTGAGCTACGGCTTGGCGTTCGGCATCACGATTGTGCTTGCCCTTCTCGTCAACCTCCTGCTCCTGCGCAAGTTAGACCGCATCGACATGGCGGAATCGCTGAAATCCGTCGAATAGCGCCCTTGTAGGGCGGGGACATGTCCCCGCCGGTGTAGGAACTACGAAGTGCGTACAAACCTACAGCCGGAGATTGCCACGACCAGTGTGCGCACTGGTCTCGCAATGACAGATTAGGGTAGCCTATTATGTCATTGCGAGGAGCGCAGCGACGTGGCAATCTCGTGCAGGAAGTAGCAAGTGCGTACAAGCCTACAGCCGGAGATTGCCACGACCAGTGTGCGCACTGGTCTCGCAATGACAGATTAGGGTAGCCTATTATGTCATTGCGAGGAGCGCAGCGACGTGGCAATCTTGTGCAGGAACTACCGAGTGCGTACAAACTTGTTTATTTGTACCGTCTGCCGCTTCGCGGACGGCACGCCCAGTGGTCGTGCCCTACGAATGTGGAACGAACCGTCGCCGTAGGGCGCGACGACCCCGGCGCGCCGGTGCAGGAACTACCGAGTGCGTACAAACTTGTTTATTTGTACCGTCTGCCGCTTCGCGGACTTAGGGGACATGTCCCCGCCCTACAGAGGTGCGGTGGGGGACGTGTGCGTTTGGAATCCGCGCGGAGCGCTCCTCAGTCATTCACCCTTAGTCCTTAGCCCTTAGCCAAAATCAGAATCCCCGCGGAGCGCTCCGATTCTTTTCACTCTTCTCTATTCACTTTTCTCTTTTCCCTGCCCCGCGTTTCCCCCGAAAAAACGCCCCTTTCCCGCAGTGGGAAAGGGGCGTTTTGAATTAAAATTATTTCGCCTTGGGGCCTGCGGCGGCGATATGGGCGGGCATGTTCGGGTACTTCTTTGCGAAGTTGTCCTCAAACAGCTTTGCCAGCTTGTTCGCCTGTGCGTCGTAGGCGTCCTTGTCTGCCCACATGCCGCGTGCGTCCAGCATCTCGTCGGGGACGTTCGGGCAGGAGGTGGGATAATCGACGTTGAATACGTCATGGTGCTTGAACTCGACATTGTCAAAGTCGCCGTTCAGCGCGGCGGAGACCATCGCGCGGGTGTAAGCCAGCTTCATGCGCTTTGCGCCGTCGGCTGCGGAGCCGCCAGCCCAGCCGGTGTTGACGAGGTAGACCTTCGCGCCGCTCTCGCGGATGCGCTTGCCCAGCATCTCGGCATAGACCGACGGATCCATCGGCATGAACGGCTCGCCGAACAGGGTGGAGAAGGTCGGCTGCGGCTCGGTGATGCCGCGCTCGGTGCCCGCGAGCTTGGAGGTGAAGCCGGTGACGAAGTGGTACATCGCGGCGTCCTCATCCAGGCGGGAGATCGGGGGCAGAACGCCGAACGCGTCCGCCGTCAGGAAGATGACAACCTTCGGAATGCCGCCGACACCGGGGATGGCTGCGTTGGAGATGTAGTTGACGGGATAGCCCACGCGGGTGTTCTCGGTCAGGCTGCCGTCGTCAAAGTCGAACTCGCGGGTCTCGTCGTCCATGATGACGTTCTCGACCAGAGAGCCGAAACGGATGGCGTGATAAATTTCAGGCTCATTCTCTTCCTTGAGGTTGATGCACTTTGCGTAGCAGCCGCCCTCGATGTTGAAGATGCCGTCGTCCGCCCAGCCGTGCTCGTCGTCGCCGATAAGCTTACGCTTCGGGTCAGCGGAGAGGGTGGTCTTGCCGGTGCCGGAGAGACCGAAGAAGACAGCCGTCTCGTGGGTCTCGGGATCCATGTTCGCCGAGCAGTGCATCGGGAGGATGTTCTCCTTGGTCAGCACGTAGTTCATGGTGGAGAAGACGCTCTTCTTGATCTCGCCTGCGTACTGGGAGCCGCAGATGACGATGAGGTGCGCCTCATAGTCGATCATGATGGCAGCCTCGGAGTTGACGCCGTCCGCAACGGGATCGCACTTGAAGCCGGGGGCGCAGAGGACGGTGTAGTCCGCCTCGCCGTAAGCGGCAAGCTCCTCCGCGGTCGGACGGATGAGGAGCTGATGGATGAAGAGGTTCTGCGAGGCAAGCTCGTTGACGATGCGGAACTTCTTGGTATGCGCGGGATCGGCACCTGCGAAGCCGTCAAAAACGAAGATCTCACGGCCCTGTAAGTAAGCGCAGAGCTTGCCCTTGATGGCGTCGAATTTCTCCTTGGAGATGGGACGGTTGACCTTGCCCCACGCGATGTCGTCATGGATGGCAGGGGTATCGACGATGAACTTGTCGTTAGGCGAGCGGCCGGTGTACTTGCCGGTGGTGACGACGAGTGCGCCGGTGTTGCTCAGCTTGCCCTCGCCGCGGCGCAGGGCAGCTTCGGTGAGCTGTGCGGGACCGAGGTTGCGGTAAACCGCTTTGGGGGCGAGAATGCCCAGCTTTTCAAGGCCGTAAGTTTCCATACTATTTCCTCCTAATCATATCTGCCGCCGAAGCGGCGAATAGAAATATCTATAGGTGAAAGCCAATGTCCACCAAATACAATTTTATCACACTCGAAACAAAATAGCTATAGGTTTTTGCAATTTATTTCTGAACAAATTGAAAATTTCTTCATGGAACGCACGGTTTGTATGTACGCGGCAGTGCCTGCATGAGATTGCCACGGGCGCAGGCGCCCTCGCAATGACACAGGAAGGCTGCCATATCTGTCATTGCGAGACCGGTGCGCACACCGGTCGTGGCAATCTCCGGCGGTAGGTCTGTACGCAATCGGCAATGCCTGCACCGGGCGGATAGTATCCGCCCCTACGGCGTAGACTCCAATTCTTTCTCGTAGTTTGAGATCCGCGTGGAGCGCTCCGACACTATTCACTATTCATTGTTCACTGAAATCCGTAGTTCCTGCACCGGGCGGATAGTATCCGCCCCTACGCCCCGTCTTGCGAAAGCTCACTCCACGACCAACGCACCATTCCGTACGGCGACGGTAAGGGTCGTGTTCGGGGTGATGTCGCCCTTCACGATGCGCTTTGCCAGCAGCGTCTCAACCGTGTGCTGCAAATACCTGCGCAACGGTCTTGCGCCGTACTGGGGGTCGTATGCCGCGTCAATGACGAACTGCTTTGCCTCCTCTGTCAGCGCACACTTGAGCTGCTTGTCTGCCAGACGGCGGTTGAGCTGCGCAAGCTGGAGGTCGATGATATGCACGATATTCTCCTTTGTCAGCGGCTTATAGAAGACGATTTCATCCAGACGGTTCAGGAATTCCGGACGGAAGGAGCGCTTCAGGAGCTGCTCGACCTGCGCTCTTGCCTCGTCGCTGATCTCGCCGTTTTCGTTGATGCCGCCCAGCAGATACTCCGAACCGAGGTTGCTGGTCAAAATCAAAATCGTGTTCTTGAAATCGACGGTTCTGCCTTGGGAATCGGTGATTCTGCCGTCGTCGAGGACCTGCAGCAGCACATTGAATACATCGGGATGCGCTTTTTCCACCTCGTCAAACAGCACGACGGAATAGGGATGCCGCCGCACCGCCTCGGTGAGCTGACCGCCCTCGTCATAGCCCACATAGCCGGGAGGCGCTCCGATCAGACGGGAGACGGAGAACTTCTCCATATATTCGGACATATCAATGCGCACGAGGTTCTTTT
>JBJDYD010000120.1:0-8053 GCA_051867015.1 Faecousia sp.
GTTGTGATATTGTGCCCCCAAAACAGCTCCTCCACCGCGACCGCCTCCGGCTTCGTCACCTCGAGCAGACGGGTCATATCCTCATAGAGCATATTGAGCCGTTTGGGAAAGGGCAGATCGGCAGGCGTCGTCACCGTGCCGTACTGCAAAAGCTTATATTCCCCGCGCTCCGACGAGAGCAAGCCGAAGCCCGTCGTGGCATACCCGGGGTCGATGCCCAAAATAATCAATGGAACAGCCCCAGCGCCCACGCGCGCACGGTATCAATCCAGCCGGGGAACGCAATGCTGAGCAGCCAGCTCACGATCCCCAAAAGAACAATCACAAATAAAATCCACGCGAAGACCCGCTTAGAAGTCGGGCTGGGCACAAACGGTTCCTTCTCCGCCGCAGCGGCTTCCTCCGTCCCAACATCCTCTGTAACGCTCTGTTCCGTCATTTCTTCACGAACCTCTTCCGTTTTTTTCTCCTGCATTCTAAATCACCTCGCGTGTATCATACCACACCGTTTCCGAAATTGCACCTGTTTTTTTCCCGCCCGCCGTTTTTCTCTTGCAATCGCCGCTCCTTTCATTCTCCCACAGGCTCTACGCCCATTGAACGCACTCTCGCCGTAGGGCGCAACGACCCCGGCGCGCCGGTGCAGGAAGTACCGACGGCGTACAAACCTCCTACTGTACCATTATCATGAGACTCCCTGTAGGGCGGGGACATGTCCCCGCCGCGTGTAGGAACTACCGACTTCCTACGGATTTATTCGTTTGTACCATTTGCCGCTTCGCAGTCGGCGTCGAAGCGAAACAACAAGCACCCGTTTTCAAAAAACGCAGCATAATGCGCACTATTTAGCCTCAACATATAAAGCGAGCCGAACGCATATAACTCTATTAGAAACGGCAGGCTGTTTTTCCCAGCCTGCCGTTTCTATGGTTATGGACATTTCCGTTCCCGTTACCGCATCATATCTCAAATTCAACGCCGCATTCAAAACAGACCTTGCGGCCGCTACTCTGACGCGTATGGCAAACCGGGCAGGAAATAATATAAGGATTGGTAGGATCAGCAGTCGGGCGAACCGCTTTCCGTGTTGCAGTTGCATTCTCTGAAGGCGCAGGCATTTGCTGCGTCGGCTGCATGGGTTGCTGTGGCATCGTTGGCGCAGTGGCAAACTGCACATTTCCCTGTGGCACGGTAGCAGCGTTTGTATTTTTCATTGCTTCCTTCAGCGCAGACACCATGTGCGCATCACGATCGCGCAGCAAATCATATATCCCGCTGATAACGCCGGCAATTCCGCAAATCGTCAAAAACAAGCCAAAATAGAACAAAAAGTGATACCATGCTTCATCGGTATGATGGTTATGATAATAAGTCATTTCAATGTAAGAAATTCCAAACAACAACGGACCGAAAGCAAGGTCAAAGGCAAACATTGCAAATGTACCCGCTTTCTTGTCGCCCTCGGCACGGTTCGTGGCGAGATAATATGTAACAAATTCACCGACGATTACTCCGATAATAACCAAAATGTACAGCATTTCTTTCTCTCCTTTTATTTAGTATTTCGATATTTTTCTCAATTCACTACAAATGTTGTTCCGTTGTATCCTTCAAATGTGCTGAGTATTTGATCGATCATATCGCTCATGTTTCGATACAATGCAGCATTTTGTGGGTCATATTGTACATCTGAGGGAAAATCTGCAACCACATAGCGTGTCCCCACGCCCGGAATACTGAGCGTTCCTAATTTCTCATAAATCGGCAAATGAATAAAATCTTCCTCCAACTCGTAAAGCCCTATACTGAATAACCAGCCACTTTCGCATTCTTTGCAGTAAAAATCCGTCAAGTAACGCTCACCCTTCGTATAGAGATGTGTTGCTGATTCCGTAACAGTATAGTGTTCCTTCCATGCATTCGGCAACATTATCGAAAAATAATCTGTAGTAAACAAGAAACCGCTAAAGCTTTCGATTTGATTATTCTCGATAAAGCGCATTAGAATCGTTGCAACCTGCGCTCTCGAAGCATCGCCTTGCGGGAGAAGCTTACCGTCGGAACCGTTGATGATCCCCTCCGCAACTGCCCACTGCATGGCGTCCTTTGCCCAGCTTGCAGTTTTCCCGCCATCGGGGAAGCCGCTCAGATCGCCCCGTTTGCTTGTGTCGATTTCCTTCTTCTCGGCATAGCGGTACAGAATCGTTGCCATCTGTTCACGCGTGATCTTTCCCTCGGGTTCAAATTGATTGTTGCCAACACCGCCGACAATACCGTTCGCTGCCGCCCATGCGACCGCCTCCGTATACCATTGCCCATTCAGCACATCGGTAAAGGGATTCTTCCCTGCCTCCGGCTCACCCTCATACCGCCAAAGCACCGTCACAAGCATTGCACGCGTCATACTGCCCTCGGGATCAAATTGATTATTGCCGACGCCGTTCATCAGCCCGTTCTGAACGGCATAATTCACCGCATCATAATACCATGTTGAAGGCGAAACATCCTTAAAACCACTCGAGCTTGGAGTTTTCAGTTGCAAATAAAGGTCATCGAATCCAACCGTCAGCTTACTTTGGTTTGATCTTTCAAGTAGTAGCTGATACTCAACTTGCATCCACGCCAACTGCTCAAATGTCGATTTTGTAGTTTTATTCTCGTCAATATAATACGTCGTGGATGTCAGTTGGTTGCTGCCATTCATATCAAATTCTTTAATGATACGCGCCGTCTGTTCCTTCTTGATAGAAGACTCAGAAAATGAATATAGCTTCCACGAATCAGTATACTCAAAGGTTTCTCCGTATGTTTGGTATAGGACAAGATGAGTTTTCCCATTATATTGAATTAAAGTAATTCTGTTCGTAGGTGCGCCATCGCCCGCATAATAGGCAAAAACATTTTCAGTAAGAAGTAAAGCCTTTCCGTCAAGCACAGTCCAAATATTATAGATTAATTTGTAATCCTCTACAAAGCATACAATCAGTTCCTCCGTACCGTTTCCATCTATATCGTATAAGCGACCGCGACATTCATTTTTGTAGAAATCATCCAATCCGCTATAGTTTATTCTAATCATTAATTCATTAAGAACTGCTCTATATGCTTCTGTGACGCTTGACGCTGTTCTCTTTTGAGTATTCTGCGTATGAATGGGGCTTTGCTCAGTTACCTGTGACTTCGCACTGATGCTTACAGTCGATATCGGCAGCAAACCAATCAGAAGCACAAATAGCATGAGAAAGGATATTAACCTCTTTATCATTTCATATTTCCCCTTTTTTGATAATCTTTTTTATAACCATATAGTTATAATATGAATAGATTATAACCGTTTGGTGATAATATGTCAACACCGAAAAGTAAAAATTTGGGTGGTATGGCATGATAAATTATTATCCGCGCCTGCGGGATTTGCGGGAGGACAGAGACTTGTCCCAGCAGCAGGTCGCAGATTATTTGGATATGAGGCAGCCGCAGTATTCACGCTATGAGCGGGGGCTGCGTGATATTCCGACGGATATTTTGATTCGCCTGGCAGTCTATTATCAGACCTCCGCAGACTATATTTTAGGGCTGACCGACGAGCAAAAGCCATACCCACACAGCAAGCCTCGATAGAACCGTTCCACACACCGGCTGCCGATAGCCACCCCTGCCGCAAAATCGGCGGGCTGATGTTTTCTCAGCCCGCCGATAAAATTTATTTTTCCACGATATTCTCAATAAACCGCATCAAGATCGTCGCGACCTGCGCTCTTGTAGCGTCGCCCTGCGGGAGAAGCTTGCCGTCAGAGCCGTTGATGATCCCCTCTGCAACGGCCCACTGCATAGCGTCCTTCGCCCAGCTTTCGACCTTGCCATTATCCGGGAAGCCGTTCAAATCGCCGCGCTTGCTCGTGTCAAGTCCCTGCTTGTCCGCATAACGGAATAAAACTGCCGTCATTTGCTCGCGCGTGATCTTATCCTCGGGATCGAACTTTCCATTTCCGACACCGTTGACCACACCGTTTTCCGCCGCCCACGCGACTGCATCAATATACCAGCTGCCATCCTTCGCGTTCACATCCGAAAAGGTGTTTTGATATCCCGTCGGTGAACCCTCATACCGCCAAAGTACCGTCACAAGCATCGCACGCGTCATGCTGCCCTCGGGGTCAAATCTGTTATTGCCAACACCGTTAAACATGCCGTGTGCTACCACATAATCAATGCCTTCGTGAGCCCAGTTGGAAGGAGCAGGCGCATCCAAATAATTCTTACTGGGGCACGAAGCATCGTGATTCTCAATCTCTTTAAAATGCGCTGTTACACAAACATTCTTTTCTGGCATTGTAAACCATGTATCTTCAGCATTTGAATTATTAAATGATCCTGATTCCGCAGTCCAGCCATCAAAGACATACCCCGGGTCGGCTACTGCGACCACATTTACCTGTGTACCTGCCGCCACTTCGATCGCAGCATTCACAACCGATCCACCATGGTCAGCGTTCACGGTCAGAGTGTAAACTACCGGCGCGCAGAATTTTGCAGAAAGATTTCTGTCTTCTGTTACTGCAAACCTGTAGGTCTCACTATCCGAAATCAAAACACCATTCTCATACCAGCCTTCAAATGTCGCTCCGTTTTGAGGGAATGCCACCATTTGTGCAAAATTGCCTCTTACATAGGTTCCGTCACCGGAAACAGTGCCATAATCCCCCTCAACCTCCACAGTCACATTATATGCAGTTTGTGCCTCTGCGCCCATCAATGCTTCGTCCGGGGCAATCGGGTTGTCGTATTCATCATACAACACATAATTCACCGACGAACCATTCTGGCAAACCGTGGTTGCCTCTTTCTCCGACAGTTCCGGCAGCAACGCAGTAAGCTGCTCACCGCGTTGCACTGGGATATCGTAATAATTCTGCAATCTGTTCACTGACATTGAGCTATAGTAGTATTCATCGATAGACACATTTACCTGCCCATCTCCGGTTGCCACAATACTCACTCGGAAGCTGTCGTCCGGTGGAAGCATCACAATCTTCTCGTTATTCACATTGATAAAGGCCTGTATCTCATAGCTATCTTTGTTATAAGCCTTGTCGCCAATAATGGACGCAACAACATTGTCGTTGCCATCATATATGGTAATATCAACAGGGCAGTTAATATGTACAATTCGGCTGGACTGATTCGATGTCGTCTGGTCTGTGCCACCATAATACGAATCCATAGACATCATCCATGCCAGTGTTATCTCCGAAAAATGCGCTTGGATCAAACCACCCTTCACGAGAAGAGTAATCGTATTAGCTGCTGACTGCAAAGAAGTCGCCTTATTTAAAAGGAGATCCTCAACAGCAGACTGGAAGAATCTATTCAGCAGATCAACCAGAGAGTCCTTCAAGCCCACTGCCCATCTGACAGTTCCCCACAGGTCGGAATCAGAAAGAACATCAGCCACAAAAACGTCAATTTTTTTCTTGATATCGGCCTTTCTTTCGTCCTTAGTGTAGAGAATATTCAGGCTAAAGGCAGGTGAAACAATCTCGCAAATTCTGGAAAATGTCAGTTCTTTGAAGAACTTATCTATGAATTCTTCCATTGAAATACCATCGCTGGCAAGATCGGTGAGGCTTCCCCCGTTCAGCAGTGCCATAATTTCACGAACGCCTGCCTGCCAATCAGCATAATAGAGGGTTCTCGAGCCAAAAACACCATCGGCAAGGAAATCCACCGAATTGCTGATAGCATAGTTCGCGGAAACATCATATGTATCCAATTCGATAAAGGGATCACCACCGGGGAGGATCTTTTTCCAATTGACCTTCACACTGTATTGTTGAACAGTCTCCTGAATCTTATAGTATTCCCGTGCATTGGTCATCCCGTCAAACCCGTCAAGGACCTCCAGCATGGCTTTGACCTTTGTTCCCGAGCCGGGGATATAGAAGTCATTGCTGTATCTTCCAAATCCCCAAGTAGAAGGTGCAACCATAGGTACCAGATCATTCTTGTTCACAATATTGTGGATATTGGAATAATCGAAATTCCCAATATTTTCCACGAACGTTCCCTGAGGCGGCTCAAAGGCATACACAAACAAATCATTAAAGGCAACCATAACATTGTTTTCGAATGTATATGATCCGGAATCAAGTGCACCACCAACCATGTTTGCAACGACACCCGCGCGGCTGTAGCCGACAATCCAGAGTTTGATCGGGCCGGTTATTTCATGTTTGTTAAAGTAGTTATCAAGGAATTCCAAGGTAGTATCTCTTGCCTTTGCGAATCCATCATGGTCACCGCTCCGACCAACGGTAAAATTACTTGCCCACTCCTGCCCATAACCGCCGCCACGAATTGCAAGTGCAACCAGTGTGCTTCCATCATACAGAGTTTTGTTTGCAGCAAGGAGACCTATCGAGTCCTTCGTAGGCTCCGCATCCCAGAAGCTATTGAGCATCAGCGAACCCTCATTAAAGCCAAGACCCGGGTAATCATCGTTTCCTTCGATACCAAACAGCAGGTCACGGGCATTCTGCCATTTTGCAGATTGCGCGTGAGGATCCTTCGTCCAATTATCAGACTCATTGCTTGACCAAGATGATAGTTCAAACGCCAAAGACATAGTTCTTAAGTGCGAATTATTCGTTGAAGAGTTTTCCATAAAGTACCGATCGGAAAAATAGCAAGTGCTCTCTTGATCCTCTTTATTGTCCTTTAGCCCACCAGCCCACTTAAACTTGCTGGTAATAACAGTTTCTGTAATATTCTCTGCCACATCGCCAAAGGTAAACTCCAAATCATCCGGATTATCCACTGGGAAATAATAGTTGTCAGATGTAGCCAAAACAGCAGCTGTCGCTTTGAACAATTCAACAACATCCTTGCCCTTTTCAGGCATCTCGTCCATTGTCTGGAAAAGTCCCAACGTATAGAGCGTTGCCTGTTGCTTCAAATGTTCTGCCGCTTCTATCGCGTGGTTTGCATAGGCATACAAGTGTATACCGGTATCCGTGCGGTACCAATTGCTTCCCCTTGAGTCTTCGTCGAAATAACCATTATAATTATAATCGCCAGCGTTAGTCATACCAGTGGTAAATAACACAACATTCTTCCTGACATTGCTCCCGTTAGGCACAGACTCAAGTAGCAAGTCAGCGCGTTCCAGCCCGGCAGAAATATCACGCACAGAATCTGATGCTGTAAGGCGCGCAACCGCTGTATCCAGTTTATTTATATCGGTAGTAAAGTCCGAAACCACCGTTGCCGTGGATTGAAAAGAGACAACAGCCACATAGTTTGTTCCATCAGCGTTTACAACATCAACAAAAAACTTTGAAGCAGCGCGTTTCACATAGTCAATTGCTGTGCTGGCAGTATAAATGAGCTCCCCGCCGGAGATAAAGTCTGATGAGTTCGATGTATCAAGGACTAAAACCGTGTAGCGCTTAATCGTTTCTGTTTCTTCTGCTCTGCTCGAAAAGGGAAAACAGCTAAAACAGATCACAGTGGCAAGTAATATACTGATTATCCTTAGGTGCAACCGTTGTTTCATTTTATACTCCTCCATTATTTCATTATATTATTATAATCAAGTGATCATAATATGTATATAATATAACACATTTAATAATATGTCAATACGTAAAGCAAAATTATGCAGCAGGCATAAATTATTATCCGCGTCTGCGAGATTTGCGGGAGGATAGAGACTTGTCACAGCAGCAGGTGGCAGAGCTTTTGGATATGAAGCAGCCGCAGTATTCGCGCTATGAGCGAGGGCTGCGTGATATTCCGACGGATATTTTGATTCGCTTGGCAGTCTATTATCAGACCTCTGCAGACTATATTTTAGGGCTGACCGACGAGCAAAAGCCATACCCACACAGCAAGCCTCGATAGAACCGTTCCACACACCGGCGACAACTGCACAGACGGCACGCCGAGTCGTCGTGCCCTACAACTATAGAACGCACTCTCACCGTAGGGCGCGCACCCGCAGGGGGTATGCCGCATCCGTAACGCTCCTTCGTCGCGAACGGCTGCGCTAACG
>JBJDYD010000121.1:0-7984 GCA_051867015.1 Faecousia sp.
GCTACCTACAGTTTTAAGCGTTACAGGCTAGTAGGGGCGGCTATCAGCCGCCCGCTGGTGCAGATGAACAGCGCTGTACCCTGTTCGGTAGTTCCTGCACGCGGCTTATGACATGTCCCCGCTCTACAAAAGGTTTCATGGCAAAAGAAAAGGAGCATTTGGATGAAAATTTACACTTTGCCGCTGGGGCAGTTGGAGACGAATTGCTATTTGGTCGAAGATGCGGACGGAAACGCCGCCGTGATCGACCCTGCCGCCGCGCCGGAGCGAATTTTGCAGACGGCGCGGGAGCATGGGCTGAGCATTCGAGCGATTTTACTCACGCACGGGCATTTTGACCATGTGGGTGGAATCAAGGGGCTGGTAGAGGCGCTGCGTTGTCCCGTATGGATGCATGAAAGCGAATTGACGCTTCCGGAATATCTGACGGACGGGAAGCTATATTATACGGACGGCTATGACGAGGGCGACACGGTCACGGTCGGGAAGCTGACCTTCACCGTTCTGCACACCCCCGGGCATACGCCGGGGTCGGTCTGCCTGCGCTGCGAAGATGCGCTGTTTTCCGGCGACACGCTGTTTGCGGGAAGCTATGGACGGACGGATTTCTCCGGCGGCAGCGGCTTGGAGATGTGCAAGAGCCTTCACAGACTTGCCGAGATTTCGGAAAATCTCACTGTCTACCCCGGACACGGCGAAATGACCACCCTTGACAGAGAGCGAAAGGAAAACCCCTATTTCCGCTGATATCGCATAATTCGCAACTGCCTCTGTAGGGCGGGGACATGTCCCCGCCGACCGCGCAGCGGCAGACCGTGCAGACGAACATACCTGTACGCAGTTGGTAGTTCCTGCACCGGCGGGGACATGTCCCCGCCCTACAGATTTTGTGCATAGGCAGAGAATGGGGGAAAGATATCATGGAAGGACGGAAGCTTCTATGTCTGATGTGATTGCTGCCGTTGCCACGGGGAAGGTGCCCTGTGCCATCGGGATTATAAGACTGTCCGGCGCTGGCTGCGCGGCGGTTGCGGATCGGGTCTTTCGGCTGGATCGCGGCACGCCGCTGGCGGAGGCGCCGAATCGAAAGCTGCTGCTGGGGACGCTGCATGACCGGCAGGGCCGCGTGATCGACCAAGCGCTGGCGGTCTATTGCCGCGCCCCGCACAGCTATACCGGCGAAGACACCGTGGAGCTGCAATGCCACGGCTCTCCCGCCATGCTCGCCGCTGGCTTGGAGGCACTATTTGCCGCAGGCGCGAGGCAGGCAAAGCCGGGCGAATTTACCAAGCGCGCCTTTTTGAACGGTCAGCTCGACCTGACGCAGGCGGAGGCGGTGATCGACCTCATCGACGCCGAGACCGCTGACGCCGCAGCCAACGCCGCAGGACAGCTCGGAGGCGCGCTGCGGCGGGAGATCGAGCCGATCTATGACAGTTTAACAGACCTTTGCAGCCACTTTCACGCCGTTTTGGACTATCCCGATGAGGATATTGAGGATTTCGGTGCGGAGGAGCTTGCAAATACGCTGCGAAATGCCGCCGTGCGCCTGAACAGGATGCTGGCAAGCTTTGCGCATGGCACGCATCTGAAGCACGGCGTGAAAGCGGTGCTGCTGGGACGCCCAAACGCGGGAAAGTCCTCTCTTCTCAACGCCTTGGCAGGCTATGAGCGGGTGATTGTCACGGACATTGCCGGCACGACCCGCGACACCGTGGAGGAGCCCGTCCGCCTCGGCAAGGTGCTGCTGCGTCTGACGGACACGGCGGGCATCCGCGAGGCTGGGGACAGGATCGAAGCCCTCGGCGTGGCGCGTTCGGAGCAGTCCGCCAAGGAGGCAGAACTTGCGATTTTCGTCTGCGACGCGTCGGAGCCGCTGACGGACGAGGACTGCCGCGCGATGCAGATTGCCCTGCAAGCGCCCCGCGCCGTCGCCGTGCTGAACAAGTCCGACCGACCGCAATGCGTGCGCGCGGAAGAATTGCCCTTTGAAAGCGTGATCTCTCTCTCCGCGCAGACGGGCGAAAATCTCGACGCGCTGACGAGGCAGATCGAAGAGTGGTTCGCGGGGGACAACCGCTGCGACGGCTCGGTTTTAACCAACGCGCGGCAGTTCGGTGCGATCAAGCGTGCCTATGACGCGATCTCCCGCGCGGAGAACGCTTTGCTGCGCGGCATCACCCCGGACGCCGTTCTGACCGACGCGGAGGACGCCATGCAGGCGCTCGGCGAAGTCACGGGCAGAACTGTCCGCGAGGATATTACCAACCGCATTTTTGAGCGCTTCTGTGTCGGAAAGTGAGGCGACCATGCGCACAGTGATTGATTTGCCGCAGGGCTATGCGCAAAGTGATTATGTAAACCTGTCTGCCCGCACCGCGAACGGGATTTCGTTCCTGCTCTGCGTGGGGCTGCTGGCGCTGGGCTGGCGATGGAGGGGCTTCGACGCCCTGAGCGCCCTGCAGCGGGCGGGACTGCTGTATTATATCCTGTTTGCGTTGGCGCTGATTGCGGCGCTTTTGGCGTTTTCATGGCTGCACCAGCTCACGCACGCCCTGCTGCTGCGGCTTTGTACGGGCGTTTCGCCGCTGTATGCGCGCAAGGGGGTTCGCCTGTTTGTCGGCACCTCTGCTTATCTGTGCCGCCGTGACGCGATGCTCATTTTGCTGCTTCCCGCGTTAGTCTGGACGGCAGTTGGGGCGGCGGTCTGCGCGCTGACGGACGGGCTGTGGTTTTGGCTTGCCATGACCTCTCTGCTTGCCAACCTCGGCAGCGCTGCGGATGATGTGTATTACGCGGCTTGTACGCTGCGCGCGCCGAAGAATGCGCTGATCCAATATCGCGGCTTTGCCGTCGGAATTTATACGGAGGAATGATGGAGCAGACACTTAGAGCCGAATGCGCCCGCTTGGGCATTGCGCTGACGGATGAGCAGGTGCAGCAGCTTTGCCGTTTCGGACAGGCGCTGATCGAAAAAAACAAGGTGATGAATCTGACCGCCATCACCGAACCGCAGGCGGTGGCAAAGCTGCATTTTGCCGACTGCCTCGCGCTGCTGCAGGCGGCGGATTTTCACGGAAAATCGGTCATTGATGTCGGCTGCGGCGCAGGCTTTCCGGGTGTGCCGCTCAAATTGGGCGATCCGACCATTGACCTGACCCTGCTGGACAGCTTGCAAAAGCGCGTTGCTTGGCTGCGTGAGACGCTGGAGAGTCTGGGCGTGCAGGCGCAGTGCGTCGCCGCGCGGGCGGAGGAGTACGCCGCAAGGGAGCAATTTGATTTTGCCGTCTCCCGGGCGGTGGCGCGGCTGAATGTGCTCGCGGAGCTGTGCCTGCCCTTTGTGAAGGTCGGCGGCTGCTTCCTTGCGATGAAGGCTGCGGCGGCAGAGGAGGAGCTTTCCGAGGCAAATCGCGCCGTGAAGCTGCTGGGCGGGCAATGGGAGCGGACGGAGGAATATGAGATCGACGGCGCCTGCCGCCGCGTGCTGATCTTCCGCAAAACCCGCCCGACCCCAAAGCAGTACCCGCGCCGCTTCGCAAAGATCAAACAGCAGCCGCTGTAATGGTTTAGTGAATAGTGAATGGTGAATAGGTTATGGCCTGTGGGGAGCTGTAGCGCGCGGCATCCCTGTCGCATCTGTGGACAGCCTTTTGGCTAAGGGCTAAGGACTAAGGGTGAATGACTGAGGAGCGCTCCGCGCGGATTGTAAATCGCGGGCGGCTGATAGCCGCCCCTACGAGAAACTCCGCACCTCACACCGTAGGGGCGGCTATCAGCCGCCCGGTGCAGGAACTGCCGACGGTGTACAAACCTGTTCGTCCGCACTGGCTGTCAAGTAAAACACACAAAATTCAAAATCCGTGCGGAGCACACCACAGTCATTCACCATTCACCCTTAGCCCAAAAACTCCTCACAGGCGCAACGGGGTTTCCGTGAGCTGCGGCTCCCCACAGACCGTAACCTATTCACTATTCACCATTCACTCCTTCCCATCCCGGATAAAACGATTTTACGCAAATATAAAGGAAATGAACATGATGCGATATTCCGCAGGAACTTATGATATTGCCGTAATCGGCGCGGGGCACGCGGGCATTGAGGCGGGACTTGCCGCTGCCCGTCTCGGGCTGAAAACGGTGGTTTTTACCATCAATTTGGATGCCGTGGGCAATATGCCCTGCAATCCCGCCATCGGCGGCACGGGTAAGGGACATCTCGTCCGCGAGCTGGACGCCTTGGGCGGGGAGATGGCGCGCGCCGCCGACGCCTGCTGCATCCAGTATCGGATGCTCAACCGCGGCAAGGGTCCCGCCGTCCACTCCCTGCGCGCGCAGGCGGATCGACGCCGCTATCAGGAGCATATGAAGCTCATTTTGGAGCGGGAGGAAAACCTCTATCTCAAGCAGGCGACTGTGACGGAGATCCTGACCGAAAACGGTGCGGTCACGGGCGTGGTGACGCAGCTCGGCGCGGTGTATGCGGTGCGCGCCTGCGTGATCGCGGCGGGAACCTACTTAGACGGGCGCTGCATCACGGGGGATTGCGCGATTGCCTCGGGGCCCGACGGTATGCGCGCGGCAACAGAGCTGACGGAGAATCTGCGCGCCCTCGGCTTGCCGCTGCGCCGCTTCAAGACCGGCACGCCGCCCCGCATCAACGCGAGAAGCGTCGATTTTTCCAAAATGGAGGTGCAGCCGGGGGATGAGACGGTGGAGCCCTTCTCCTTCTCCACAAAAACGCCGCCGGAAAACCGCGCGGTGTGCTACCTGACCTATACCAACGAGCGCACGCATGAGATCATCCGTGAAAACCTGAGCCGCAGCCCCCTCTATGACGGCTCAATCACGGGCGTCGGACCGCGCTACTGTCCGAGCATCGAAACAAAGGTTGTCCGCTTTGCCGATAAGCAGCGCCACCAGCTCTTTTTGGAGCCCTGCGGGCTGCATACGGATGAGATGTATTTGCAGGGCTTCTCCTCCAGTCTGCCCGAGGATGTGCAGCTGCAAATGCTGCATACCGTCGCGGGCTTGGAGCACGCGGAAATGCTGCGTCCCGCCTATGCCATCGAATATGACTGCATCGACCCGACGGCGCTGGACGCCACCCTCGAATGCAAGCGCATTGCGGGACTATACGGCGCGGGGCAGTTCAACGGCTCCTCCGGTTACGAGGAGGCGGCGGTGCAGGGCTTTGTCGCCGGCGTGAACGCCGCGCTGAAGCTGCTGGGCAGAGAGCCGCTTGTCCTAAAACGCTCTGACGGCTATATCGGCACTTTGATCGACGACCTTGTGACGAAGGGAACGGAGGAGCCTTACCGTATTATGACCTCCCGCAGTGAGTACCGCCTGCTGCATCGGCAGGACAACGCGGACGAACGCCTCTGCACCATCGGCAACCGCATCGGGCTTGTCTCGGACGAGCGCCTTGCCCATGTGCGGGAGAAGTACGAGGCGGTTGCGCGGGAAATGCGCCGCTTGGACGCGACGGGGACACCCGCGACGGAGGAGCTGAACGGCTTTTTGACTGCCCACGGCTCGTCTCCCGTTGTCAGTGCGGCGCGTATGAGCGACCTTTTGCGCCGCCCGGAGCTGAACTATGATATGCTCGCGCCCTTTGACCGCACGCGCCCCGACTTGCCTCACGAGGTCACGCAGCAAGTGGAAATTCGCGTGAAGTATGAGGGCTATCTGCGCAGGCAGGAGAAGCAGATCGAGGAATTTGCCCGTGTGGAGGAAAAGCTGCTCCCGCCCGATATGGATTATTATGCCATAGAAGGGCTGCGCCTGGAGGCGCGGCAGAAGCTCTCGGAGATTCGTCCGCGCTCCCTGGGGCAGGCGAGCCGTATTTCCGGTGTCAGCCCCGCTGATATCGCCGTCCTCCTTATCCGATTGGAGCAGGACAACGCAAAGCCGCAAGCGCGCGATTGACAAATCTGCGGCAATCCCTTATAATCTATAATGTATGCGTTATATTGGGCGCATATGACTTTGTATTTTTCATTACCGCGAAAGGCGTGATATTTCATGACAGAGACGACACAGCCGAAGAAACGAATGCTCTCCGGCATCAAGCCCTCGGGCGATCTGACCCTTGGCTCCTATCTTGGCGCGATTCGCAACTGGAAGGACCGCGCGGACGAGTTCGACTGCTTCTATTTTATGGCTGACCTGCACTCCATCACCGTGCGGCAGAACCCCGCCGATCTGCGCCGCCGCTCCTTGGAACAATTGGCGCAGTACATCGCCTGCGGACTCGACCCGGAGAAGAACGTCCTGTTTTTCCAGAGCCATGTGCACCAGCACGCGGAGCTGGGCTGGGTGCTCAACTGCTACACCATGTTCGGCGAGCTGTCCCGCATGACCCAGTTCAAGGACAAGAGCGCAAAGAACGCCGAGAACATTAACGGCGGTCTGTTCACCTATCCCGCGCTGATGGCGGCGGACATTCTGCTGTATCAGGCGGATTACGTCCCCGTGGGCGAGGATCAGAAGCAGCATGTCGAACTGACGCGGGATATTGTCAAGCGCTTCAACGGCATTTACGGCGATGTGTTCAAAATGCCGGAGCCGTACATTCCGAAGGTCGGTGCGCGCATCATGAGCCTTGCCAATCCCGAGGCAAAGATGTCGAAGTCCGAAAACGACGACCCCGGGCGTGTGTGCCTGATGGACAAACCGGAGGATATCATGCGCCTGTTCAAGCGCGCGATTACCGACTGCGACAATTGCGTGCGCTATGATCCGGAACAAAAGAAGGGCATTTCCAACCTGATGACCATCTATTCCGCCTCCACCGGCAAGACCTATGCCGAGATTGAGACGGAGTTTGCGGGCAAGGGCTACGGCGATTTCAAAAAGACGGTCGGCGAGGCGGTCGTCGAGCTGCTGCGCCCCATCCGTGAGGAGGCAACGCGTCTGCTGGCAGACAAGGCATATTTGCAGTCCGTCTGCGAAAGCGGCGCGCAGAAGGCGTCCTATGTCGCGGAAAAGACGCTGCGGAAGGTCTATAAGAAGGTTGGCTTTGTCGCGCGATAAGAGGAATCTGCTATGATCTTAGACCCGAACTTTTTTCTGAAGGTCGCGCTGGCGCTTGTGTGCGCGGCGGTAGTCTCGTTTGCCGCGACACCGATTATTAAGGTGCTTGCCAAAAAGGTCGGCGCGATGGATATCCCGAAGGATGAGCGGCGAATGCACAAGATCCCGATCCCCCGCATGGGAGGCTTGGCGATCTTCCTCGGCTTTATGGTCAGCGTGCTGATCTTCGGGGAGATGAACCGCGAGGTGCAGGGCATTTTGCTCGGCGCGGTCATCATCGTTATCTTGGGCGTGATGGACGATATTCTCACGCTGCGTGCTCTGCCGAAGTTCATCGTGCAGATTTTCGCCGCTGTCGTGGTCGTCCTGCACGGCTGCCGCATCGAGCATTTTATGGGCTTCGCCCTGCCGGAGTGGCTTTCGTATCCCGTCAGCGTGATCTGGATTGTCGCCATTACGAACGCCGTCAACTTTATTGACGGGTTGGACGGACTGGCGGCAGGCGTTTCTGCGATTTCCGCCGGTGCCATGCTGATTATTGCGCTCATCTTGGTTCCCGACGCTACGGCGATGGTGTCGGCGATTCTGCTTGCTGCCATTGTCGGCGCGTGCGTCGGCTTCATTCCCTATAACTTTAATCCGGCGACGGTCTTTATGGGCGACACCGGCTCGACCTTTTTGGGCTTTATGCTCGCGTCCATCTCCATTTTCGGTCTGTTCAAGACCTACGCCGTGATCTCGTTCGCCGTGCCGTTTTTGGTGCTGGGTCTGCCGATTTTTGATATCTGCTTTGCGGTGATCCGCCGTGTTTCAAAGGGTCAAAGCCCCATGCACGCCGACCGGGGTCATGTGCATCATCGGCTGATCGACATGGGCTTTTCGCAGAAGCAGGCGGTCGCCATCTCCTATCTGCTCTCGGCAATTTTGGGACTTGCCGCCGTCGTGCTGA
>JBJDYD010000122.1:0-7893 GCA_051867015.1 Faecousia sp.
GATTTCCCGATGTACGAGATCGGCGAGGAGTCCGGCGAGCTGGAATTCTGCCACAACCCCTTCTCCATGCCGCAGGGCGGTATGCAGGCGCTGAATGAGAAGGATCCGCTGGATATTTACGCTTATCAGTACGATCTGGTCTGCAACGGTGTGGAGCTGTCCTCCGGCGCCGTCCGTAACCACGATCCTGAGATCATGATCCGCGCCTTTGAGCTGGTCGGCTTGGGCGAGGAGGATGTCAAGGCGAAGTTCCCGGCGATGTACAACGCGTTCTGCTACGGCGCGCCTCCCCATGCCGGTATCGCCCCGGGCGTTGACCGCATGGTTATGCTGCTCGCCGGTGAGGACTCCATCCGCGAGGTCATCCCGTTCCCGATGAACAAGAACGCGCAAGACCTGATGATGGGCGCTCCCTCCGTCGTAGAGCAAAAGCAGCTCGACGATGTGCATATCGCCATCGTGACGAAGGATTAAAAGAAAAAATCGCAGTCTCTTTCGAGCGAAAGAGACTGCGATTTTTTGCTGTATGGACGGCGCTGTATCAACTCCTGTAGGGCGGGGACATGTCCCCGCCGGTGCAGGAACTACCGACTGCGTACAAATCTGTTTTCCTGTACTGTCTGCCGCTTCGCGGTCTAAGGGGACATGTCCCCGCCCTACAGGCGCATCAAAGAAATGTTCTTGTTGGCTGGTTTACTTTCTTTCTATATAGTTCGCAATTACCATGCGCAGGCTCGCGCGCTCTTTTTCACTCAGCCTGCGCCATTGCGAGATCAGTAGCGCTTCTTCTTCGTTTAAATCGCCCGACGATACCGGCTCGATGATACGGTTGATCTCCGTGTGTCCGATCAAATAGTCAACAGAGGTATGAAAATAATCCGCCAATGCAATCAGCGTCGCGATATCCGGCTCTACGGCGTGATTCTCATATTTATTGACAGACTGCTGACTGACCCCCACCGCCTCCGCGACCTCACGCTGGCTGACGCCATGCTCCCAACGGAGCAGCTTCAAGTTCTCTACCATCCTCTTCACCTCGTTCCTATGTTAACAACTTTTCGGATTGAAAGATAAATCCTATACTTAGTTATTGACAACAACCAAAAGTTGTTATAGAATAAACCCGTGACGAGTATTATTCTGTCATAGAAAGGGTGAAAGATACATGAAAAAAAGAATGCTGTCCCTGTTATTGGTCTGTTTGCTCCTCTGCGGCACATGGAGCATCACGTCCGTGTCTGCTTATTCGGAAACGGATATCGCCTATCCCGTCGAGGGCGGCAGCATCTACTTCGACAAGGAAAGAGGTACGATAACAGACTGCGACGAGTCCGTTACAAAAGCGGATATTCCTGCGGAGATTGATGGTGTTGCGGTGACGAGTATCGAGGATGGTGCGTTTTCTTTCTGCTACGCACTGACAAGCATCACGATACCTGATAGCGTGACCTGCATTGGCAATTCGACATTCCAGTATTGCAGTAGCCTGACGAGCGTGAGAATTCCGGATAGTGTAATGAGTATTGGTGAGGGTGAGTTCTATAATTGCAGCAGCTTGACAAGTGTGGCGATACCGGACAGCGTGACGAGCATCGGTTATTGCGCGTTCGAGCGTTGCAGCAGTTTGTCGAGCGTTACGATCCCGAGCAGTGTGACGAGCATCGGGGAGTATGCATTTAAAGATACGGCAATTTATAATACAGGAGAAAATTGGAACAAAGATGTACTTTATATTGGAAACTGGCTGATTGAAGCAAAGAAAAGCTTGGAAGGAACATATAGCGTTCTACCGGGAACGATGGGAGTCGCAGATTTGGCATTCTCAGAATGCGAAAGGCTGACAGGCGTGACACTTCCGGAAGGGGTCACATATTTAGGTCGGGGTGCGTTTAACTTTTGCACCAGCCTGACAAGACTCACCATTCCAAAGAGTGTGATAAGCATTGGTGAACATGCATTAGGGGCGTGCCGAAGTTTGACTGATATCGATGTGTCTGAGGAGAGCACTTCCTATGCTTCTGAGGATGGCGTTCTGTTTAACAAGGATAAGACAACCTTGCTTGTCTACCCGACTGGAAAAACGAAAACTGAGTATGTTATTCCAAATGGTGTAACAAGTATCAGTGATTGGGCATTCTCCTTTGCGGATAATCTGAAAAGTGTTAGTATTCCAAGGAGCATGAAGCATATTGGCAGCCTTGCATTTAACCATTGTGATTCGTTAACAAACACCACAATTCCGGAAGGTGTGACAAGCATTGGCGACGATGCGTTTAGTCAATGCGACGCATTAACTTCTGTTTACTTTTTCGGCAACACGCCGGAAATCGGAGCGCGGGTGTTTCAGACTTGGAGTGAGCAAGGATACATTAACATCCCCGGGCTGACGCTGTATTATATCGAAGGAAAAGAGGGATGGACGAGTCCGACTTGGAATGGCTATCCGACGGCGACTTGGGTGCCAGTGCATGAGCATTCCTATGTCGCTTCCGTGACCGCACCGACCTGTACGGAGCGGGGCTATACGACCCACATTTGCGAATGCGGCGAGAGCTATGTCGATACTTATGTTGACGCACTCGGGCATGATTTCGGCTTGTGGACGCAGACGAAAGCGCCGACTTGCACCGAAAAGGGCGAGGAGAAGCGTACCTGCTCGCGCTGCGAGGCTTTGGAGACACGGGAGCTTGCGGCGCTGGAGCATAGCTATGAAAACGGCGCTTGCGCGCGGTGCGGGGGGAAGGATCCCAATGCGCAGGAGCCTGTCACCTTTACCGATGTGCCGAAAGACGAATGGTATGTCGGCGCGGTGGAATATGCCGTACAGAACGGGCTGATGAACGGAGTTGGAAACGGAAAGTTTGATCCCGAGGGAAGCATGACGCGGGCGATGCTTGTGACCGTCCTTTGGCGCTATGAGGGTGCGCCGGAAACGGGGAAGAATCCCTTCACCGATGTGCCGAACGGGCAGTGGTACACCGATGCAGTCGCGTGGGCTGCGGCAAACGGCATTGTCGGCGGTGTCGGCAACAACAAGTTCGACCCGGAGGGAAAAATCACGCGCGAACAGATGGCAACGATCCTGTATCGCTATGCGGAGAAAAAAGGGATTGACACAAGCAAGCGCGGCGATCTGAGTGGATTCCCTGACGGCGGCAAGGTTGCAAGCTGGGCAAAGGACGCCGTGCAGTGGGCGGTTGCCGAAAAGATCATCAACGGCTCCGACGGCAAGCTGCTTCCGCAGGGCGACGCCACCAGAGCGCAGGTCGCAACGATCCTGATGCGCTTTATTGAAAACATTGTGAAGAAGTAAAACCTCGGCGGGCTGACGCATTTGTCAGCTCGCCGATTTTATGGCAGGGAGACTATGATTCGCAAGCGCCTTTGTAGGGCGGGGACATGTCCCCTTAGACCGCGTAAGCGGCAGACGGCACAAACGAACAGGTTTGTATGCACTCAGTAGTTCCTGCACAAGATTGCCGCGTCGCTACGCTCCTCGCAATGACAAGAAAAGCTACCCCCTTTTGTCATTGCGAAACCAGTGCGCACACTGGTTGTGGCAATCTCGTGTAGGCACCCTCAAATAGTAGCTCCTGCACCGGCGGGGATATGTCCCCGGTCTATAAAAAATCCCTATGCCGGAGCGGGATGGATCCGGCATAGGGGGTTGAAGCGTTATAGATTTCGCACCACGCCGTAAACCAAGAGGACGGCGCAGGCGGCGTAGGTTAGGACGGTTTCTGCTTTGGTGAGCCTTCGGCAGCCGCTTTTCACATAGCGAATGGAAAACCGCACTGCGAGAACGGCAGCGAAAGGCAGAAGAGAGAAGATTGCCGGGTTTGCTGCCCACGCGCCTGCAAAATCCAAGCGCAGAAGACACAGACACAGACGTGACACGCCGCACCCGGGGCAGAGAAACCCTGTGAGCTTGCGAAACGGACAGGGGATGCCGACACCGAAGTGCGTGCAGATCAACGCATACGCGCCGCCGAGAAGACAGACGATGCCGACATTTCGGAGCAGCCGAAACAGACGCTGCTTACTGGAGCGTGGCAACCTTGTTCAGCTCACTCTGCAGGAGAGCGTAAACCACAATGGAGAAACCGACGATCGAGAGGATCAGATAGAGAACCGAATCGTTTCCGTCCATAATACCGGTGTTTCTCTGCTTCACATAGGCAATCTTCTCGCCCGCTTTATACGCCCAGTACATGCCGTAGATGCCGCAGGTGACAATTGTTAACAGAGCGACCATACCGCCGCTGGTGTCGCCGACGCGACCGCTTGCAACATTCAGATCATCAACAAGGCAGACCAGCCAATAGATACCGTAGATGCCGCAGGTAACGATAGACAGGATGATGCAGACGGCAATTTCACGCGCTTTGATGGGAACACGGTAGTTGCCACCCTGCGGATAACCGTATTGCTGATAACCGTTATTTTGATAGCCGTTATTCTGATAACCGTTATTCTGATAGCCGTTGTTCTGATAGCCGTTATTTTGATAACCGTTATTCTGGTAGCCGTTGTTCTGATAGCCGTTATTTTGATAACCGTTATTCTGGTAGCCGTTGTTTTGATAGTTGCTATTTTGCTGTTGGTTAGATTGATTCGCAGTGAGAGGGGTTCCGCAAGTATCGCAGAATTTGCTGTTGTCGGGACAGTTCTTTCCGCATTTCGGACAAATCATACGCTGCACACTCTTTTCTGAAGGGATTTGAAGCATCGCTCCAGTCTGAATTATAACGCATACAACAGCGCGTGTCAATACGGGCGGAGGCGGTGCTTGCGATGCTGTTTGAAATGCTATCCCGTTTCGCGGGGAAAAATACTTACCAAATTATCATGTAATCAGATTATATACGAAATTTTTTTCATAAAATAATGAATATTTTTTCTTTTTTAGCTTGACAAAAGCAAAAGAAGGTGGTAAACTTATCGTAAAGTAAATCAGATTAGGAGGAAAAGAAAATGAAAAAGACAATTGCGCTTATTTGCACGCTTGCGCTGATCATCGCAGTGTTTGCAGGCTGCGGCGGAGAAGCGGGTCAGGCGAAGGGTGTTAAGGTCATTCCGATTGTGCTGACGGACGAGGAATACGCATTCGGCGTGGATAAAAATCAGCCGGAGCTTCTGGAGCAGACGAATGCCTATATTCAACAGATCCTGTCTGACGGCACGCTGGACGCCATTTGCGAAAAGTATTTCGGCGGCGGCGACGTAGAACCGATTGCCTCTGCAAAGCAGGACAGCAGCAAGGATCAGCTCGTGGTTGCGACGAATGCCGCGTTTGAACCGTTTGAATATCTACTGGGTGAGAATTATTACGGCATTGACTTAGAGATTGCAAAGGGCCTTGCGGCGTACTTAGGCAAAGAGCTTGTCATCATGAATATGGATTTTGATGCCGTCTGCCTCTCCGTCAGTCAAGGAAAGTGCGATATCGCGATGGCAGGGCTGACCGTGAATGAGGATCGGAAGGAATTTGTCAATTTTACCACGCCGTATTATCAGGCGTCGCAGATGCTGATCGTGCCGGAGACGGATACGACCTTTACCGACTGCAAGACCGCGCAGGATGTGGAAGCCATTTTGAACGGGTGCGACAAAACGACCAAGATCGGCGTCCAGCTTGGCACGACGGGACAGTATTATACCGAGGGTGACGAAGATTGGGGCTTTGCCGGTTTCCCCGTGACCTGTGTCGGCTATAAGTCCGGCGCGCTCGCTGCGCAGGATATGCTCAACGGAAATATCAGCTATGTGATTATTGATCAGGATCCTGCAAACTACATTGCCAACGCCATCAACGGCGGCAAATAGTATTTCAATATCTCCCGCCCCTTTCCGATTCGGAGAGGGGCGAATGGTCTGTATATAGAATCGGAAAGGAAAAAGCAAGCAATGAAAAAATTCGCCGTTTTTTTGTGTGTACTGCTCCTTGTGTGCACTGTGCTGACATGTTTTGCTTCGGCAAAGGGCGCAGTTGCGGAGGCTGCGGCAGGTTTTGCGGAAGGAAACGGAAAAATCGCAAGGTTCGTCCGCATCTTTATCGACGAGGGCGGCTACCGTCAGGTTCTGCGCGGCTTAAAGAATACCATGCTGATCGCCGTTTTCGGTCTTGTCATCGGCATACTTCTCGGCACGTTGGTCGCTGCGGTGCGCGTGATGCCGCAGTACAAGCTGCCCGCGCGGATTCTGAACCGTATTTGCAGCGTTTATGTGGGCTTCTTCCGCGGGACGCCGATTGTGGTGCAGCTTCTGCTGGGCTACTATGTGCTGCTGCCTGCGCTGGGGCTGAATTATCCGGCGCTCTATGTCTGCATTGTGATCTTCGGTCTGAATTCAAGCGCCTATGTTTCGGAGATCATGCGCAGCGGCATTTCCTCCGTGGACGGGGGACAGATGGAAGCGGGCAGAGCGCTCGGTCTGCCGTATTCAACCGCGATGCTGAAGATTGTAATCCCGCAGGCGATCAAAAATATCCTGCCGACACTCGGCAACGAGTTTATCTCGCTCATCAAGGAGACTTCGGTTGTAAGCTTTGTCGGCACGCTGGATATCTATGTTGCGTTTAATGCCATCGGGACGAACAGCTATGAATTTATGGTGCCCTATTTGGCAATGGCGATTATTTATATCCTGCTGGTTGCTGCGGCGACCGCGCTTGTGAGGCTGATGGAAAGGAGGCTGGCAAGAAGTGATCGAAGTGTCTCATCTCACTAAAAAATTCGGCGACCTGACCGTTTTGGACGATATCAGTCTGAAGGTCGATGAGGGGGAGCGCGTCGCGATCATCGGCGGCTCCGGCAGCGGCAAAAGCACGCTCCTGCGCTGCTTGACCTGCATGGAGGATCCGACTGCCGGCTCGATCTACTTTGAGGGCGAGGATCTGGCGGACTGGAATGTGGATATCAACCATGCGCGCCGCAAGATCGGCATGGTGTTTCAGCAGTTTAACCTGTTTAATCACAAGACCGTCCTGCAAAACATCACCCTTGCGCCGATCCGCCTCAACCTTTCCGATTTGCGCACGGCGAAGCGGAAGAACCTTTGGTACCGTCTCAGCAATCCCTTCCGGAAGCAGAAAAAGGCGTTGCTGCCCGTGACAAAGACGAAAAAAGAAATCAAGGAAGCGGCGGAAGCGACCGCCTTTGACCTTCTGCGGAAGATCGGGCTGGAGGATAAGGCGGACGCTTACCCGGCAACGCTTTCCGGCGGACAGAAGCAGAGGATCGCGATTGTACGCGCGCTGACGATGCATCCGAAGCTCATGCTCTTTGACGAACCGACGAGCGCGCTTGACCCCGAAATGGTTGGGGAGGTACTCGACCTCATCAAGCGGCTGGCGGACACCGGTATGACGATGATGATTGTCACTCATGAGATGCGCTTTGCCCGAGAGGTCGCGACCCGCGTCTTGTTTGTAGACGGCGGTAAGATCGTCGAAGACGCGCCGCCTGAGGAGCTGTTTGAGCATCCGAAGAACGCGCGTCTAAAGGAATTCCTCTCAAAAGTGCTGTAAAATACTGTTTGCCGAATAAACGAATCTCCCGAACGGATCACATTCCATTCGGGAGATTTCTTACACCGCGGGGTAGATAGCGGCTGTAGTATGCTGTTAAATCTAAAACTTTATAAAGCAGCTTCATTGGCGGAACGTAGGGCACGACGACTCGGCGTGCCGTCCGCGAAGCGGCAGACAGTACAGACGAACGAGTTTGTACGCATTTGGTAGTTCCTGCACCGGCGCGCCGAGGTCGTCGCGCCCTACGGCGTACTGCTACCGATCTTAAGGGTCCACATTTCAGAAAGTAAAGCTTTAGTCTTAACAACCTAGTACAACAACCAAAAAGTAAATAGCTATAACACGGTGCTACCCAACAACAG
>JBJDYD010000123.1:0-7866 GCA_051867015.1 Faecousia sp.
CCGTACCATGCCTGCCGAAGGTCAGATAATCCATCCAACTGCGGAATACAAAGCCTTTGAGAATGTTGACTGTATATTCCGCCGTTCCGCCCGGCAGCTCGACACGGTAGACAGTCGGAACGGTATCCCGCCAGATATACGGGCCGTAATACCCCTGGGTTTTCCCGAAAAGCGCATGATAGCCCTTCGCTTCAAACACCGATTGAAGCTTCTCAGTCAGAAGTTCTTCCCCTGCATCCGGCACATCCAGGAGCACTTTCAGTTGTGTCAGCAGCTTGTCTGCGGCCTCTGCCTCAGGCAAACCGCAATAAAAGGTATCACGGAAATAAATCTGATACAAACGCAGGATATCGTTGAGTATGTCCGGTATTTCAAACGTGCGGTATTCACAATCTTCAAAAATCGCGACATACGCAGGAAGAATGTCTTTGAATTCCTCGTGATTGCGCATGTATGCAATGGCGCCTTTCATGTCTCCATTTAAAAAAAACTGACTGATTTGCATATCTGTCCTCTCCTCATCAAATTCCGATTTTTCCGGTTCTAAAAGCCGGAATTTATCAGAACATTTTACCGAAACACAGGCGTACCGCATTCACGGCAGAACTTATCGCCCTTTATCAATTTCTTGCCGCATTCGGTGCAGAAGTTCTGCACATTCCGATCCTGCCGTTTTGATTCATCTGCTATCATAAATTCATAGGTAGTTGCGGAAGGCAAATCGTAACCTTGAAATTGCTCTTTTGCGTAAACGGAGAATTCCTCGCCGTATTTTACCGTTACGAGACGTTCAGTCTCTTTTGTCACCAGTATGTCCGCATCTTCGAAGTATGTTTCCTGTCTCAGTATGGCAACCACCGCTGACGCTTCGCCCAGTTCTTTTATGCGCAAAAGTCTTTCCGATTTTTTGAGCGGCGTATTGGTAATCTTCTTTCGGGTGATTGGTTTTGTAACATCCCTTGCGGCAGGCAGCACTTCAAATCGGAAGCCTTTATCAAGAATGATATCTCCTTCTCTGATAACACATCCACGGCCGTCCTTTTCCTTGTTTTCGGAGCGGATATGTACCTCTTTCAGAATATACGTTGGTTTCATAACGCCTCCATTTGTCAGCCCTAATCCAATTTTGCACAAAGCAAGGATGAAAGCAATCGATGTAAGAATGAATATCCGCAAACGGTTCTTTTCATGGTGAACTGTTCACATTCCCAGCTTCCGATTTCTCCGGTTCTGAAAATCGGAAGCTGGTTATTTCATTTCTTTTTCAAATCTAAAGAAATAATTGTTCTCTTTTGGAATGTTGCCTGCGGTTTCACTTATTTGGTGTGGGTCTTTGTGCTTAGGATTAAAAAATTCTACAATCTTGAAACCACAACGATTTACATAAAAATGAATGTTTCGCTTATCGTAATATGGGGTATGCGTCTCCCAAATTCTTGTCTCAGGATGTAATTCTTCAATTGCTTTCCATATCTTAAATCCATTTCCCGAATTTTGTGCGCCTGATTTCACATACAAAAGATGAAGTGAATTGTATCCGGTTTTATCATCTATAACGATGATTGTTCCTCCGACTCTTTCTCCGTCAATTTCTGCAATATAGGCTTCAGAGCCTTTCGTGTTAAAAGATTCTTCTATATCTTCTGTAGGAAGAATTGTTTTTTCAAATTTTCCAAACTCTGATTCATAAGAATTTTGAAAGGCTTCTTGTATTTCACTTACGAATGTGTTCTTGTCCTCAACGGTAATGATTGGTCTTAGAATTATTTTGTTCATACTTCCCTGTTCTCCTTAAAAATTTATAGTCCCTATCATCAAAGAAGCATGTCCTTATTCTCTGCCGCCCCAATCAAATAGTTTCATAGTTTACCACTCCAAGTTCCGATTTGTCCGCTTTTCCAATTGGGTCTTATTTCAAACTCATAATATAGATTTGGCAGGGATTACCCTTATCCCACAAGGTGGGGAACACCTCAAATTCCCGAAAGCCGAGAGAAAGATAAAACTTGTTTGTCTTGTCGTATTCCTCATAGTTTCCCATCTGCACAGTCTTTACCTGCATAAAGGAATAGCCGGCTTCACTTGCCGTTTTCTTCGCGCTATGGAATAATTCCCTGCCAATGCCTTGTCGATGAAATTCCTTCAGGACTCCCATAACATACAGCTCAATGGTGGCATTTCCTGTTGCTTTCAGATATAAAAAGCCCACAGGCCTATCCCCGTCGAAGGCACAAAAGAATATCTTGTCGGCGCTTTCTTTTATGTATTCTTCTCTTGACTCCGGAATACCGAACCATTCCGGAAGCGCCTCAAGAACGAGCTTTGTCACTTTCTTCTTTTCTTCCGCGTTTGTCAGCTGCCTTATCTCCACGGTATTCTCCTTACACAAATTACGTTTCCAAAAGCCGGTATTGGTATTACAGCAGCTTTTTTAATTCATTCAACAGCCTTGTTTTCATCTCTTCCAATTCCGTATCGGAAGGGCAATTATCATCACGATACATTTTTCCCCTCGGATACCACCAAACAGGCCCTTTCCCGTTATCTCCATAGTTTTCTATATCGCCGCTTACTCTTGGGAACAGATGCCAATGAAGGTGTGAGTCCCCGTTTCCCAGTAGCTCATAATTCATTTTTTCAGCGCCAAATGCTTTTGACACAGCTTCAGCAACGACAGACATCTCCTCTAAAAATTTCATTTTTGTTGAATCGTCCAGCTGAAACAATTCTGTCTTATGCTCTTTGCAAAGGAATAAAGTATACCCTTTAAAATGCTGATGATCTCCGATAACAACATAGCCTGTCTCTAATTCCTTTACAAAGTATGGATTGGCTCCCTCGTTAATCATATTTATTCTGTCACAAATCAAACACATACATTAGCCTCCGTGAACACGATTTTCTGCGATGAAAACGGAAGGAGTCCTTCGTTTCGGGATTCAGAATGTAATATTGTTGTCACACTTCGAAACTGCTTGGTTGCCACGCAGAAATGGATACTCAATTTCTTCGCTCAGCAGCGAGCCGTATGCTTTTACCTTGCGGAAAGTATTTCCCATCATCTCTTGTTCCCGGTAGCTGCGAATCGCGTCCATATCAAACTCGGCATAATACAATCCTTCGCTTGTATCGTCAGCCATCAGCAGAACATTATCCACACAGTTTCCGTTTTCATCCCAGCATATTGGGCTGAACGCACAAGAATTCCCTGCGTTTTCACCATTTGGGTTTGCCATTGCGATACCCACCATATTCTCATAAGCCCGCGTTGACAAGGCACACAGACGCGGCTTCATTGCGCCGCAGTCGTTTGGAACAAGAATGATCTCCGCGCCTTTCAGCATCAACACCCGTGCGCTCTCGGGATATTCCCGATCATAACAGATCATGATCCCCAACTTGACTCCGTGAAAGTCGCATACATGAAAGGCGTCGCCGCTTTCAAGACACGCTTCATCCGCAAAATCACAGGTATGAACCTTGGAATACTTCATAAGCACGGTTCCGTTTTTATCAACAACATATGCTGAATTCTGCGGCTTCTTCCGACCCTTTGTGATGGCAGTTACTACCACGCCAAGGCGCAACGCTTTGGCTGCGCTACAGATTGCCTGAAGATACGGGCTTCCGTCTGAAAGAGCCTCTTCGTTTCTCATCGGCAATTCATATCCTGTCAAAAATGCCTCGGGCAGCAGGAGAATATCAGCTCCGTTTTCCGAAGCCTCCTTCATCGTTTCCACGACAATTCCCGTGCTTTTTGAAAACTGCCTGTTCATGGTTCTCTTTTGCAAAACGGCTATTTTCATGTCAAAACCGTCCTTTCTTTTTATGAAGCGTACCTTTCCTATCACGGCAGTTCATTGCGCAAACTCCATTTTATGCTGCATACCGGTTCACGGAAATCAAGCAAGCGGCAATACAGCGACAATTTCGTCGCCGTCTGTTTCGCCATTCTCACGGAATCCCATCCGGGCGTATAACGATTTTGCCGCTGTGTTGTTTGGTTCATAGGATAACCAACAATAGTCAGCCTTTCCACACGGCCATGTTCGGATATAGTCCAATGCCGCCTCCATTGCACGGGTGCCAAGTCCCTGTCCCTGAAAACGCTTGTCAATCATCAACCGCCAGATCGTGTAGTTGTTCTGCGCAACCGAGGGCTCATCTTCATCTCCAATAGAGTCATAACCAATCATCAGAAAGCCCACCGGCCGGCCGGATTCATATAGAGCAAACGGCAATGCAACATAACCGTCCTCACGTACAGCAAAAGCTTCAATTACGCTGCATCCGTTGGACGCAACAAAATCCTGCTCATCTTGTTCAGGCGTCACTTGCAGATGGACAACATCCCAAATATTTTTCCGGCTTAACTTAACAAGCTGCATCTTGTTCCCCCCCCCATATTCCGATTTATCGAGCCGGTAAACCTTCAGCCCTCTGATTTGCTTATTCCACGCTTTCGCGGATGCACCTTTTGCCTCAAACAGGGGCATTTTCTTCAAAGCATATCTAACAGGAGCATTTATAAAGCAGGTCGCAATATTCGGCTTCGTCAGAAAAAATCACTCTGCTGCATACCGCATTATTTCATCGAACTGTTCCGCATCCTATTGGGAATCAGGCTTAGCATCCGTCTTTCGGTTTGAACCAAAGGTTTCTTCTTGAGCGGCAGCCCCATATATCCTCCCTCTGCCAAGCCCATGCGTTAAGCTCAGTGTATCACAAATCTCTGAATCTCTCAACTATGAAAAAAAGAAAGATCTCTCTTGTCTCAGTAGACAAAGGCGGTTTCCTTCGCGGCAGGGGCACGAGAGCTTAACCCTGAGCCTACGGTTTCGGCGGCGCCGATTCGTGCCATGTAAAAGCTTCGATGATTGGTCGATTTTGAATGAATTTCCCACATTTATGATCTTATTGATATCCTATAGGAAGGGATTTGGCGTGATTTCCGCTGCGTATTTGCCTTTGGGTTACCCTTGATTTACCTTTAAGGTAATTCTTGGAGGAAGTCGGATTCTCTCCTTTTTATACCGCTGCTTTTTTGTCAACATGCAGAACCGTACCCTGCGCTATAGATTCTTTCATCATCATGGGGAATTGCTGCGGAAAAACCGTAAAAATGACGATAAAATCCATGTATATGAAATTATGTTTGTGCAAAATGACGAAATAATGTAAAAAAATTTGTAGTTCTTGCGAATTGAAGAAGCTTGACAATTTGAGTATATTATGTATAGGTGGGAGATTTACTTCAGCCCGGACAGCGCGCGTAGTTTCGGGGAGAAGCGTCGCTTTGATTTCCCGGAGAAAGGCGGTTGAGATTCGAAAAACAGTATTTTATGTCCCTTTTGTTCTGCCGGACCCGCCGCAAAGCGCCGTGCGGGCATCGGCAAGCCCGTGACCGGCATTTCCCTGTGCACCCGACGCAGCATAAACGGCATTAAAATGCGCGGTGCACACATATGGCGCGGCTTCAGTGCCGCACAGACCCCGGCACGCCGGGGCGATCAAGGACAACCATAAGAAGGAAGGGAGACAGGAAAAATTATGATTTATCTTGTGATGATTGCTGCGGTTTTGGCGCTGAGCTTTGCGGCGTTCAATTTCATCATCGTAAAGCGCATGCCGGAAGGCAACGAAAAAATGCAGGAAATTGCCGCCGCGATCCGTGTCGGCGCCAATGCATTTATCCACTATGAGTATAAAATTCTTTATTTGGTCGTAGCTGTGGTGGCGGTTCTGCTTGCCGTCATTACCACCTGGCATGCGGCGGTGGCGCTGCTCGTCGGCAGCATCATGTCCGGCTGCGCGGGCTTTATCGGCATGAAGATCGCCACCTATGCCAATGTGCGCGTCGCCAATCGGGCGCAGCAGACCCGTGACATCGGCGAAACGGTGAAGGTTGCCTTCCGCGGCGGCTCGGTCATGGGTCTGTGCGTCGGCGGCTTTGCCCTGCTGGGTCTGTTCGCGGTCTATCTGATTTTCGGCATAGCCATGGGTCAGCTGGACATCACGGAGGCCAGCTACACCAACCTGCTGGGGCTGCATTTCTGCCCCTTTACGATGACGCTCTCCGGCTATGCCCTGGGCTGCTCCATTGTCGCCATGTTCAACCGTGTCGGCGGCGGCATTTACACCAAAGCCGCGGATATGGGCGCGGATCTGGTGGGCAAAACGGAGGCCCACATCCCCGAAGACGACCCCCGCAACCCCGCAACCATCGCCGACAATGTGGGCGACAATGTGGGCGACGTGGCGGGTCTCGGCTCCGACCTGCTTGAGAGCTTTGTCGGCGCCATCTCCTCCGGCATCATTTTGGCATACCATATGTTCTCCAAATCTTTGGTGGAGAACACCGGCATGACCACGGCACTGCTGAAAAAGCTCATCATGTTCCCGATGGTCTTTGTCTCGGTCGGTCTGATCGCCTGCTGTGTCGGCATCGCCTTCCTGCTGTTCAAAAAGCGGATGTCGAAGGACCCCCATAAGGATCTGAACGGATCGACCTATGTGGCATCCGCCCTGACAATCGTTTTGGGCTTCTTCATCTCCATGTATGCCTTCCGAGGCTTTGACGCGGCTTCGCTGAAGAGCATACTCGGCTTCTCCTGCAGCTGGCTGTCTCCGTGGATCGCCGCTGCCGTCGGCGTAATTGCGGGCGTGATCATCGGCATGATCGCCGAGCGCTACACCTCCGCCGACTTTAAACCAACCCGCAATCTCGCCCACGCGTCGCTGGAAGGTCCCGCGCTGACCATCACCCAAGGTCTGGCACTGGGTATGAAATCCTGCATGGCTCCCTGCATTGTCCTGGGCGCGGGCATCATCATCTCCTATTATGTTTCCGGCATGTACGGCGTCGCCATGGCGGCAATGGGTATGCTGTCCTTCGTCACCGCCACGGTCTCGGTGGATACCTACGGTCCCATCTCGGATAACGCCGGCGGCATCGCAGAGATGTCCGGGCTGGATCCCGAGGTTCGGAACATCACGGATACCCTCGACTCCGTGGGCAACACCACGGCAGCCATCGGCAAGGGCTTTGCCATCGGTTCCGGCGCTCTGGCGGCACTTGCGCTGATGATTTCCTACCTCTACTCCTACAACGATTTCAATACCGAGCTGATTCTGAACCTGATCGAGCCAATGACCCTGGCGGGCGCGATCGTGGGCGGTGCTCTACCCTTCCTCTTCTCCGGTATGCTCATAGAGGCGGTAGCCAAAGCTGCACGGAAGATGGTGGATGAGGTTCGCCGGCAGTTCCGGGAGATCCCCGGCATCCTCACCGGCAAGGCGAAGCCGGACTACAAGACCTGTATTGAGATCTCCTCCAAGGGCGCCATCGGCGAGATGAAGGTTCCCTCCATGCTGGCCATTTTGGTGCCCGTGGCGGCAGGCTTTATCTTCGGGCCGAAGTTCGTCGGCGGCATCCTCATTGGCTCCACCATCTGCTCCATCATGATCGCCATCTTCACCGGAAACGCGGGCGGCGCCTGGGACAACGGCAAGAAGTACATTGAGTCCGGCGCCATCAAAGGCAGCGGCAAGGGCAGCCCCGCCCACGATGCGGCGGTCGTCGGCGACACCGTGGGCGATCCCCTCAAGGACACGGTCGGCCCCTGCCTGGACATCTTCATCAAGATCATGTCCACCGTCTCTCTGGTGGCTGTCGCGGTCTTTGCCGAGAACAACCTGATGCTGCTTCTGGAAAAGATTTTCTGAGCTGTAATCCCCTTTTTTTCAAAGAACCCCCGTTTTCGTCGGGCGAAAACGGGGGTTCTTCTCTTTCTTTAATACTGATTCTTGATTAATACTAATCACTAATTAAAACACTCAATTATCCATTTACGCCCAGTGATGCTC
>JBJDYD010000124.1:0-1816 GCA_051867015.1 Faecousia sp.
AATCCCTTCCCCATGAGCATTTACGACAACATCGCCTACGGCCCGCGCACCCACGGCGTCCGCAGCCGTGTCAAATTGGACGAGATCGTCGAGCGCTCTCTGCGTTCGGCGGCAATTTGGGACGAGGTCAAGGATCGTCTGAAAGCCTCTGCCCTCGGGCTTTCCGGCGGGCAGCAGCAGCGTCTGTGCATCGCCCGCGCCCTTGCGGTGGAGCCGGAGGTGCTTTTGATGGACGAGCCGACAAGCGCCCTTGACCCGATTTCGACCTCGCGCGTCGAAGAGCTTGCATTGCAGCTCAAAAAGGATTATACTATTGTCATGGTAACGCACAATATGCAGCAGGCGGCGCGCATTTCCGACAAGACGGCATTTTTCCTGCTGGGCGAGATGGTCGAGTTCGGCACGACGGAGCGTATTTTCTCCATGCCCAAGGATAAACGCACAGAAGATTACATTACAGGGAGGTTCGGATAATGCGAACGAGCTTTGACGAGCAGCTTGCTTTATTAAATCGCCGCCTGATCGAGATGGGCGCGCTGTGTGAGGACGCGATTTCCGCGTCGATGCGGGCGCTTGCCGAGGAACCGAAGGCGGCGGAAAAGACCAAGAACATTGAACGGGAGATCGACCACGCCGAGCGGGAGATCGAGGCGCTTTGTATGAAGCTGCTCTTGCAGCAGCAGCCGGTGGCGCGGGACTTGCGGGCGATCTCCTCGGCGCTGAAGATGATCTCCGACATGGAGCGCATCGGCGACCAAGCCTCGGACATTGCCGAGATTATGCGTTACATCAACAATGACGACATCATGAGCGCGACGCACCTTGCGCAGATGGCGAAGGCAGCCAGCCGCATGGTGACCAGCAGCGTCGATTCCTTCGTGCGGCGCGACCTCGGGCTTGCGCGGCAGGTGCAGGAGGACGACGACACGGTGGACGCCCTGTTCGACACCGTGAAGCAGGAGCTGGTCGCGGGCATTCGGCAGGACCCGTCCCGGGGCAGCGAGTGCCTTGACATTCTGATGATCGCGAAATACCTCGAACGCATCGGCGACCACGCCGTGAATGTGGCGGAGTGGGTGGAATACTCCATCACGGGCGTTCACGCAAAGGAGTGACAAACATGATCTATCTGCTCGAGGACGACAGCAGCATCCGCGAGCTTGTGGCGTACACGCTGACCGGCTCGGTCATGGCGACGGTGGGCTTTGAGCGTCCGTCGGAGTTCCGCGCGGCGCTGGAACGGGAACTGCCCGCGCTGGCGATTTTGGACATCATGCTGCCCGAGGAGGACGGCATCAGTGTCCTGCGCTCGCTGCGGGAGGATCCGAGAACCGAAAAGCTGCCCGTGCTCATGCTCACGGCGAAAAGCACGGAGTATGACAAGGTGATCGGCTTGGACTGCGGCGCGGACGACTATCTGACCAAGCCCTTCGGCATGATGGAGCTGATCGCCCGGGTGCGCGCGCTTTTGCGGCGGACGGCTTCGCAGGACGGAGCGCCGAAGCTGACCTGTGGGACAATCGCCCTCGACCCCGTGCGCCATCTGGTGACGGTGGAGGGCAAGCCGGTGGAGCTGACCCGCAAGGAATTCGACCTTTTGCAGCTTTTAATGTCCCACCCGATGCAGGTCTTTACCCGCGACCGCCTGCTTTCGCAGGTCTGGGGCTACGAGTTTGACGGCGAGAGCCGCACGGTCGATGTCCATATCCGCTCCCTGCGGCAGAAGCTTGGCGCTGCGGCGGGCTGCATTGAGACGGTGCGCGGCGTGGGCTATCGCATGGGAGGCGCGGTATGACAAAACGCATCTTTACGGCGA
>JBJDYD010000125.1:0-7841 GCA_051867015.1 Faecousia sp.
CGTAGGGCGCGACGACCCCGGCGCGCCGTTCCGCAAAGCGGCAGCCGGCAGACAGAAACAAATCTGAACGCAGTCGGTGGTTCCTGCACACGGGACGTCGGGGACGCCGTCCCCTACGGCGAGAGTGCATCCCATGGTCGTAGGGCGCGACGACCCCGGCGCGCCGTTCCGCAAAGCGGCAGCCGGCAGACAGGAACAAATCTGAACGCAGTCGGTGGTTCCTGCACACGGGACGTCGAGGACGCCGTCCCCTACGGCGAGGGTGCATCCCATGGTCGTAGGGCGCGACGACCCCGGCGCGCCGGTGCAGGAACTACGAATCGTGTACAAATCTGCTTGGTTTCCCTGTCTGCCGCTGCGCGGACGGCGCGCCGAGTCGTTAGCGCAGAGGTTTTCGACGAAGGGGCCTTACGGATGCGGCATACCCCTTGCGGGTGCGTGCCCTACGTCCGCAGACGAAGCTGCTTTGTAAAGATTCAGATTTAACAGTCTACTACGGCAAAAAGACTGCCGCATTGCTGCGGCAGTCTTTTGATGGAGAATTTACTGATTTGATTAAGCTTCTTGCAGTTTTGCAAAGCGAGCGATAATCGCGGCAAACTGTGCGCGGGTCGCGTTGCTCTGCGGCACGATCTTGCCGTCGGAGCCGTTGATGATGCCGTTGTCAACGCACCATGTGATGGCATCCTTCGCCCATGCGGAAACGGAAGCTCTGTCCGGGAACTTGCTGAGGTCGCCCTTCGGAGTGACATCAACGCCCTTATACTTCGCGTATCTGACCAGCATGACCGCCATTTCCTCACGGGAGATCTTCTGGTCGGGACGGAAGGTGTTATCCTCATAGCCGTTGACAATACCGGTGCTCTGCGCCCATGCAACAGCCTCGGTATACCATTCGCCCTCTCCGACATCCTTGAAGTCTGCCTTCTCGGTAACAGCGGGCTTGCCGTCAAGACGATAGAGGACGGTTGCCGCCATAGCGCGGGTCAAGGTCGTCTCCGGTTCGAAGGTGCTGTAAGAGGTGCCGATGAGCAGTCCGTTATTCACTGCGAACATAACATCGTCATAGAACCAATCGGATTCCTTCACATCGTTAAACAGCAAGTCCGTGTGGACGGCATCGTCGAGAATCTTAACCTCTCTGCGGTCGCGGACACGCAGACGGGAGAAGATCGCGCTGGTAGCACTGGTTTCGTCAACGTCACGCGAGCCAATGCCCACGCCGGAAACGATCATGCCAACCTGCAGATCATCCAGACCGGTATAGTCCTTCATGATGTAGCCGTTGATGAACAGGCAGGCAACGCCGGCAGCGTCGCGGACATAGATCTTGTCGATCACGCCCTCGGTCTTATGGATCTCGGTGACGATACCCTTGACCTTCATCAGGTTGCCGATGGTCGCATCGGACATCGCGGTGTTGCAATCCACTTCCTTCGGCTGCACATTGTAAAGCTCGTCGGAAATCACGCGGATATAGCCGTTGTAGTCCGGGCTGAGGTTCAGTTCGACTTCGCCGCAGTAGAAGGTGACGCCGCCGTGGGCCTCAACATTCATGCCGACAGCATAGTTGCCGGCGACCGGGAAGACGTTGATGCCGTTGCCGTTCTTATCCTGCATGTAGATGCAGTCGAAGAAAGCGGTATCCTGATCGTAGCCGGAGGCGTTGGAGGTGACATAGCCCTCAATGGTGTAGATGCCGGAGTCTTGCTTCTTGACGGTGCTGATCGGGGTGATCTTCGCCTCATTCGCGCCGGTGAGCTCGCGCAGGATGTTCAGGACAATGTACTTATTGGCGTAGTTCTGATCGTCCTTAATATCGTAGTTGGAGAAGAAGGTGCAGCCGGAGACAATCAGCCAGCCGCCGCCGGACAGCTCTTCATAGGTCATAATGTTGACCTGACCCATTTCTGCCGTGATGGTGTCTCCGCTGTACTGCGGGATATAGGTCGAGCCGTCGAAGTCATTCGTGTAGCTTGCGCCCCAAGTGGTCTGATAGCCGTCAACCAGCGTGGTAACCTTATCCTCCGCGCCCTCGTTAATGAGGACAGGCGCGGCGTTATAGAGCTGGAAGCCGGTGGAGTTATCGGTCGCCGGTACCGTACCGAAAGCGTTGGAAGCGGTGTAAGCGCCCTTCGTGAAGCGGTGCTTCAGGTTGAAGTTCTCCTTGCCGGAGAAGTAGATGCGGTACGCCTCATTCGCCTTCAGGTCGTTATCCACAATAATACCGTTGGCAATGCGGACATTTGCGTTGATCGCTTCAAGGAGCGTGTTCGTCAGCGCAGCGCAGTTCATCTCGTCGGTCGGGCTCTTACGGTCGGATTTGGAGGTAATGATGAGGTTACCGCCGCGTGCCGCGTACTTCTGCAGCGCTTTGATCTCCTGTTCCGTATAGGCGGACGGCTCAAGGTTACCGGTGTCAAACGGGACAGTCAGAATAACCATCTTATAGTACTTGAGGTTTTCGTAGGTGAATTCGCCCTTTTGGATGAATTCTGCCTGCACGCCGTTATCCGCGCAATACTGGATAAAGTTGCCCATATTGTCGGAGTAACCGCCGGAGACATAGAAGTTGCCGTGGCCGTAGTCGATACCGACCTTGATCAGTTCGTCTGCCTTATAGACCTTCTGTTCCATAGAGGCGCGGCACTTGAATTCCTTGCCCTTATAGGTGCCGTAGAAGACAACCTTCAGTTCCTGCGTGCCGGAAACAGTGCGGATGTACTCAATCTCAAGCGTCTTGGATTCGCCGGGCTTCACAACGGAGGTATCCGTGAGGGTCTTCACGACGGTTTCCTCGCCGTCCGCAACCAGCGTCAGCTCGACCTTGCTCAGCGCATAGTCGGCATCGGCAGAGTTGTCGACGGTGACGGTGATCTTCTCAGACTGACCCACCACGCTCAGTGCGGTGTCGGTTTCAATGCTTGCGATGATCGGCGTCGCAACGCTGACCCAGACAGGGGCGGTTACGGCGATGTCGCCGTCAGCCTGCGTGACCTTGAGGTAATAGTAAGCGTCGGTGTTGGGAAGCGTGGTCTTCAGCTCATAGGTAGAGCCTGCCGCGTCGAAGGACTTCAGCGTGATGCCGTTTTCGCCGATGATCTCGATCTTGCCGAGCTTCTCGCCGTCAGGATCGGAAATGCTGGCGACGATATTAACCTCCTTGACCTCGGTGTCGCCGATGTCAATGATGGTGCCCATGATCTCGTCGTTCAGATAGTAGTAAATACGCAGGTTCTGATCCTCGGTCGCGTAGACGCGGCGCTGGGACATTGCCTCGTAGAGACCGGTTTCGGTGAAGTCGTCGGTCAGGATGACATCGCGGCAGGTGTTGGCATCGCCCCACTTGCCCTTGTGGTTATCCTGGTTGTTGGTGGGCGCGACATGCCAGCCCTTGGCAAGGCACTTGTCATACTCGGAATAGCTGGGCCAGTAGGAGCTGCCGCCGACCTGACCTTCGCCGTTGCCGACCTCGATGAGGTTGATAACGGTATCACGGGTGGGGTTGTAGCCTGCATAGGTGTCGAAGGTGCCGAAGGTAGTGCCGGGGTGGTTGAGCTGGGACACGACGGGCGCATCCTCGATGTACTTGGTCTGCACGCCTTCTCCGACAGGATTGCCGTCAACGTCAAGGCCCTTGTTCGCATTGACCATCAGATCGTTATACAGATGCATGCCTGCATAGCCGGTCTTGTTGTTCAGAGAGCTGTTGTTACGAGAGACAGGACCGTAGGTGTTGAAGGTGTTGGTGTGGCCGGGACCGCCGGACCAGGTCATCTCATAACCGTAAGCCGCGACGAAATCGGTGCTCTTGGCGTCATACTCGGCGGCGGTCAGCTTGGCCTCTTCCCACTTGGTAATATTGCCGCTCGTGCTGAGGCTGGACCGATCATAGTAGCTGGAGGTAGTGGCGGTGGAGGTGGTGTCGAAGTAGTTGGAGTGGTCGGTGACGATCAGGAAGTCCACATCCTTCGCCTTCATGGCGTACTCGTAGGCATCCTCCAACTGACCTGCGCCGTCGGAGTACTCCGCGGTATGGGAGTGGATCTGGCCGAAGTACAGGCTCATGCCCGCTTCGCCGACGAAGAAGGACCAGGTCATCTCCGCTTTCTTGCCGTCGGTACGGGTGACGGTAACGGCAACGGTGTGGCGGTCGTCCGTCATATTCGCCGTGGGCTTATAGGAGATCTTATTGCCGGAGACGGTCGGCTTCACCGCTGCCTCGTCAACGGTCATGGTGACGGTCGGATTCGTGCCGCAGTTGGCAAGATTCACGACGATTTCGGGTTTCTTTTCGTTGCCCGTTGCGGAGTTGGAGAGCGGAGAGACGGAGACGATCAGCGGCTCATCCTTGATCTCCACGGTCTTTTCCGCAGAATAAGTCATACCGTACTCGTTCTTTGCCGTGCCCTTGAGGGTCAGAGAGGTCTTGCCCGCGAGGTCGGCATTGGGAACGGTATAAGTATAGGTGTAACCATCGACAGTGCTCGGCGCAACGGTCTTTGTAGTGCCGCCGTTGGCGGTGTAGGTCATGGTCATGTCGGTAACCTTTGCCAGCTCATCGAGCTTCGCGGTGAACTCATAGTCCACGCCGATGAAGGCGTTCTCCGCCTGAATGGACATCTTCGGGTTCAGAACATAGCCGAGATCGAGCTCGTCTTCCACCTTGTGGAACTGCATGGCAAAGAGCTGCAGGCTGCCGTTGTAGGTCCAGCCGCTGAAGGAGTCGCTGAAGAACTCAATGCAGACCTTGCTGGAGCCCCACTTTGCGGTCTTATTATAGATGATATAGCCGCCGGTGCACTGCTCGAGCGTCCACTTGGTGTAGTCGCTCTCCTCCGTGTCAAAATAGAGGCACTCCGCGTTGGTAGTTTTGCCGCTCTCGTCAGTCTCGTTGGGAGAGGTACGGAGGTATCTGCCTTGGTTTTCAAAGGTATAGTAGGAGCCTTCAACATGGACGGTAAAGATCAGAGCACCGTTGCCAGCTTCCAAGCCGCTTTCGGTCAGCGTGGATTCCGCCTTGGTCAGACTGGGCGCAGTCTTATCGTCGGACTGCTCGCCAAAGCAAGCGCCGCCGTAAGCGTTGTAGATCACAACCTTGTCGCCGTCTGCGGGCTTTTCGCCTGATTCAGGCTTCTTGCCGATATAGCCGTCACCGTCGTCGTCGATGGAGGCGTCAACGGAATAGAACTGCATTGTAAAGATATCGGCATTGGACTCGTCATAGCCATAGGGGCTGAATGCGCTGCCGTAAATTTCGAGGCAGACGGGATTCGACTGATAGGTGAAGTCGGTGTTCGCAACACGGTAGCCTGCACCGAGCGTCTCGATCTTCCACTTGGAGCCCTTGCCGGGCGCAGAGGTAAGGTTCGCGGCATTGGTGGCTGTGGCAGTATAGTACTTGCCGCCGCAGGTCAGGTAATAGGTGCCGTCGCCGTTGTTGACCAGATAGAACAGACCGGAGCCTGCCGTGATCTTCAGAGACGCATCCTCTTCATTGGTAACTGCGGCATAACCGGGGGTCTTGCCGTTGTTCGTTTCGGAGCCCATAATTACACCTGCCGAGGGGGCGTAAATGACGAAGGGCTTTCCCGCTTCGGGAATACCGCTGATCGGCGTTGCGGGGTATTCTTCCGCAGCAGCCAGCGTTCCCATGGGCAGCATTGCGAGAACCATCACCGCGACAATCAGCGCGGAGATCACTCTCTTAAACTGCTTTCTCATAGTTCTTCCTCCTTGTCAATTGCAGGTATGCCTCCCGCGTCCGCTTTCAACGCGCAGAGATACCTATAGTGATACTCAGATCATAACACACTTCGCGCTGAATTGCCATAGCAAAAACCGTTCTTGTTTTCTGTTTTTGGATTTTTGTGGAGAATCACAAAACCGATTCAAAAAGCGTCTTTAATATATCCTGTTACAGATATGCTTTCTTTTAAAAACTTCAGTATTTTCAGTTGTTTTCGTGCTTTTGTCTATTTTGCTGTCACCCCGGATAAGCCCGCTTCTTCTTGACAGATTCCGCGCGCTTCTTTATAATGTAAGAAACAGGCATTGCGCCTTGCAGGAGCCGATCGGTCGTTCCGCTTTTGCAATCACTTTGCTCAGAAAGCTTAAGGAGGCATCCCATGAAATACCGAAAACCGCTTTGGTTCACCGTAGCTGCCGTCGGCGCGATCAGCGCGCTGCTCTCACTCACGGTGCTGATCATACGGCTCGTAGGCGGCACACTTCGCGTCATCCCCGCCGCAACGCTTGCACTCGCGGCAGTCGGCGGCGGCATTATGGTCTTTCTCGCGCTGCGCTCTCTCCGTTCCCTTCCGCAGGAGAGGGCATCGGGCGGCACGAAACAGCAGCGCGAGCAAGCGCTTGCCGCGCAAAATGAGCTGCGCGCGCGTGTAGACCGCAGCTTTTCCCAAAGCCTTTCGATCTTCATCCTGCTCCTCTCCGCAGTCGTTTTTCTGTTTGCCTACGGCAGGGCGCAGCAGGTCGAATCCATTCCGCAGTCCTCTGTGCACACAGGCACCTTCTACGAAAGGGCAGAGGTCATTTCGATTGACGGCGGTGTCTATCAAGGTCAGCAGGCGGTGGAAGACGTCCCTGTCGGCAAGCAGGTTGTCACCGTGGAACTGAAAAGCGGCGATTTCGCGGGCGAGCGCTACCAGCTTGATAATAATCTCAGCTATCTCTACGGCACGGTGCTGAAGGTCGGCGACAATGTGACCGTTACTTACAGCATCCTCGACGGCGCAATCGACGGCATCGAATTACAGGATTATGATCGCACTGCGCCTCTGATATGGATGGTTCTGATCTTCCTTCTTATCACCATCCTTGTCGGCGGAAAGGTCGGCGCAAAATCCCTGCTCGGTCTTGCTCTGACCATTCTGTGCGTTTTCACCGTCCTCATTCCCCTGCTCTTGGGCGGCGCGCCGACGCTTCCGACCATTCTCGCTCTGTGCGCCTTTGTCACCGTGGTCGAATTCGTGATTCTCGGCGGTGTCAACCGAAAAACCGTCTGTGCAATCCTCGGCACGATTTCAGGCGTTGCGTTTGCCATGCTGTTCGGTCAGCTTGCCTGCAAGCTCCTGCGCGTCAACGGTTTTTTGATGTATTCCGCCGAGCCGCATATTGAAGCGCTCTTGCAGATCAAGCAGGGACAGTCGCCGCTTTCGTCCTTGCAAATCGGTGATCTGCTCGTCGGCGGCATTTTGATCGCCGCGCTCGGCGCTGTCAACGACGTGGCGATGAGCATCAGTTCCGCAATGAACGAGCTTATCTCGGTCAACCCGGAGCTTTCCCGCAAGGAGCTGCTCAAATCCGGCATGAACATCGGGCGCGACATGGTCGGCACCATGACAAATACTCTCATTCTCGCATTGGTCGGCAGCGGTCTCGTGCTGATGATCTATCTTACCTCGCTGGAGCCGTCGTTCCGCCAACTGATGAGCTCGACCTTCTTCTCCGTCGAAATGGTGCAGGCGCTGGCAAGCTCCGCCGGCGTAATTCTCGCCGTCCCGCTGTCGGTCGTCATCGGCATGGTTCTTTTCGGAAAGCATAAAAAGAAGACATAACCGCAAGCGCCGCCCATGTGCTGAAATCTGCACACGGGCGGCGCTGTACTTTGATTTGCATTCGACTGTAGTGGTTCAGTGAATAGAGAATAGTGAATAGCGTCGGAGCGCTCCGCGCGGATTCCAATGTAGGCGGGGACATGTGTCCGCCGTCCGCGAAGCGGCAGACAGTACATACAAACAAATCTGTACGCACTCGGTAGTTCCTGCACGCGGGCGGATAATATCCGCCCCTACTAGCCTGTAACGCTTAAAACTGTAGGCAGC
>JBJDYD010000126.1:0-7785 GCA_051867015.1 Faecousia sp.
AGTCGTCGTGCCCTACGGGCTACCTACAGTTTTAAGCGTTACAGGCTAGTAGGGGTGGCTATCAGCCGCCCGCTTTTTAAATCCGCGCGGAGCGCTCCTCAGTCATTCACCCTTAGCCCTTAGCCCTTAGCCTAACAGGTACTTCCCGCACACGCGGATAATATCCGCCCCTACGCGTGGGCGCCGTTGCATTTACAATTCAAACCGGTCATAGCGTTTGAAGCCGTCGCCGAGTACCTGCTGGGCATCCTGCAGGATGATAAACGCCTCCGGGTCGATCCCCATGACCAGTTCCTTCAGTTGGGCAAGCTGTTTTTTCTTCACGGCACTCAGCAAAACATATTTATCGCTCCGCTTGTAAAACCCCTGTCCCTGCAGCAGCGTCACGCCCCGGTCGAGTTTGCCGTCGATGGCGGTGGCGATCTCCTCATATTTGTCGGAGATGATGAGGGCTACCTTCGCGTAATCAAAGCCGTAAACGACCTTGTCAAGCACAACAGAAGATAGGTAAAGCGTTACAATACTGTAAAGGGTATTGGTAAACTGCCGATAAACGATACCGGTCGCGACAGCGATCATAAGGTCCATGCAGAGCATAATCTTACCGATGGGGAAATTGCGGAATTTGAGCTTGAGCAGGCGTGCCACGATGTCCGTGCCGCCGGTGGAAGCGCCCGCAAGGAAGACCACACCAAGCCCGGCACCGACCGCCACGCCGCCGAAGATCGCGGCAACGAGGGGATCCATCTGCACGATGGGCAAAAGCTTTGCAAACAGGTCAAACCCGACGGAGGAGATCAGCATACCGAACATGGAACCGAAGAAGAAGTATTTCCCGATCTGACGGTAGCCGAAGAAAAACAGCGGAATGTTGATCATCGCGCTCAGGATACCGACGGTCAGCCATTTGGACTGTGTTGCGTAGACAACGAGCATGGCAATGCCGGACACGCCGCCGCAGTTGATGCCGCTCGGCTCCAAAAACAGGTCAAAGCCAAGGGCGAACAGGGTGCTGCCGAAAAAAATCATCAAACTATTGCGAAGCATTTCACGTTTCGTCTGTTTCATTGGCTTACAGCTCCATCACGATTTGTTTTTCCTCCGCGTCCTCTTCCTTCAGCAAAGCGCCTGCGGCGGGGATGGTGCGGGTGCGGTAGCGCGCGGCGTTGACGATGCCGCTGTTTTCCAAAATCACAGCGCGATGCACGACAGCTTTCCGTTTCAGCGTCATAACGGCGACGCCCTGCGTGGCACGGGTCGTCTTGGGAGAAAGCTGCGCCGTCGAGAAAATCAGCGCGCGTCCCTCGGTGGAGTACAGGACGAGCTGCTTTTCCTCCTTGCATAAGAACACCGCTTTGAGCGGGCTCTTGTCGGAATAGGCGCCGGTCAGCTTGCGGCGGTTGGACTTTGTCGCATAGGCGGAAAGCTCGACCTTTGCGACCTTTCCGTTTTCATAAACAAAGAGGACAAAGCCCGAATAATCGCCGGGGAAGCAGACATCTATGACGCTCTCGCCCTCGTCAAAGCCCAGCTTTGCGGGAAGATAGTCGCCCAAAACAGAGGCTTTGGAGTCGTCAAAGTCCGCGCAGCGCGCCTTATACACCTGATATTTGTCGGTGAAGACCAGCAGCTCGGCGGCATTCGTCGTCTCGCAGCTGTATTTCAGCCCGTCGCCCTCCTTAAAGCGCTGCTCGCCGGACATACGGAGCGACTGCGGCGTGATCTTTTTGAAATAGCCCTCGCGGGAGACAAACACCGTCACGGGATAATCCGGGATCTCCTCCGTCTCCTCCGGCAGCTCCTCGGCAGAGTCTGCGGCAATGCCGGTTTTGCGCTCCTTGCCGTACTTCTCAGCGACGGCGTCCAGCTCCTTGATAATGACATTGCGAATCTTTTTCTCGCTTTTGAGCAGCTCCTCCAGCTCCGCGATCTCGCGCTCCAAGCTATCCACTTCCTGCGTCCGCTTGAGGATATATTCCTTGTTGATGTTGCGCAGCTTGATCTCCGCGACAAATTCCGCCTGCGTTTCGTCAATGCCGAAGCCGATCATCAGATTCGGAATCACCTCCGCGTCGGACTCCGTCTCGCGGATGATGCGGATGGCCTTGTCAATGTCCAGCAGGATGCGCTTCAGGCCCTTGAGCAGGTGGAGCTTATCGGCTTTTTTCTGCTTTTGGTAGTAAATACGGCGGCGGACGCATTCGGTGCGCCACGCGGTCCACTCCTCAATGATCTCACGCACGCCGAGCACGCGCGGCATCCCCGCGATCAGCAGGTTGAAGTTGCAGCCGAAGGAATCCGTCAGCGGCGTCGCGCGCATGAGCTTCTGCATGAATTTGTCGGGATCCACGCCGCGTTTGAGGTCGATGGCCAGCTTCATGCCGGACAGATCCGTCTCATCGCGCATATCGTTGATCTCGCGAATCTTGCCCGACTTGATCAGCTCCGAGACCTTGTCGACAATCGCCTCGGTCGTCGTGGAATAGGGGATCTCATAGATCTCAATGAGATTGCCCTCCTTGACATAGCGCCAGCGGGCACGGATACGGATGCTGCCGCGTCCGGTGCGGTAAATCTCCGCGATCTCCTCCGGTGTGTTGAGAATTTCGCCGCCCGTGGAGAAGTCCGGCGCTGGCATATACTCCATCAGATCGCAGTCGGGGTTTTTGATCCAAGCGGCAGTCGCCTTGCAGACCTCGCGGAGGTTAAACGAGCAGATATTGCTCGCCATGCCGACCGCAATGCCCATGTTCGCCGAGGCAAGGACATTCGGGAAGGAGGTGGGCAGCAGGGTCGGCTCCTTCATGGTGCTGTCGTAGTTGTCCACAAAATCGACGGTCTCCGCGTCGATATCGCGGAAGAGCTCGGCGCAGATCGGCTCTAACTTCGCCTCGGTGTAGCGCGAGGCGGCGTAGGCCATATCGCGGGAATAGACCTTGCCGAAGTTGCCCTTGGAATCAATAAAGGGCGTCAGCAGCGCCTCGTTGCCCCGCGACAGGCGAACCATCGTCTCATAGATCGCCGCGTCGCCGTGGGGATTTAAGCGCATCGTCTGCCCCACAATGTTGGCGGACTTGGTTCTGCCGCCGTTCAGAAGCCCCATTTTATACATCGTGTATAGCAGCTTGCGGTGCGAGGGCTTGAAGCCGTCGATCTCCGGAATGGCGCGCGAGACAATCACGCTCATCGCGTAAGGCATATAGTTGACCGTCAGTGTGTCCGTAATCGGCTGCTCCAGCACCTCCGCCCGCAGCCCCTCAACCCGCGATGTGTCAATATTCTTCTTAATATCCTGTTCCTTTTTCTTCTTAGCCATAAACTCATCCCTTTTTGAGAGAATTCGGTAGTGTACGATCAGTGAATAGTGAATAGTGAATAGGTAAAGTGCTCTGCGCGGATTGAAAAGCGCGTGGTTTTCCCTTCCATGTCATTGCGAGCCGAGGAACGAGGCGTGGCAATCTCGTGCAGAACTACCGTGTTCGTACAAATCTATTGCCGGAGATTGCCACGTCGCTGCGCTCCTCGCAATGACAAATAGGATAGCCATTTTGTATCAACGAGCCTGTCTCTTGACGCAGCACTATTCACTATTCACCGTTCACTATTCACTTTTCACTGCTTCCTCCTTACGAAATATCCGCCAAGTCTAAATACTGGCTTCCGTTCTCCGCAATATAGTCCTTTCTTCCCGCGAGGTTGTCCCCGAGGAGGAGGTCAAAATAGATTGAGGTCTTCTCCGCGTCCTCCGGCATGACTTTTATCAAGCGGCGCGTCTCGGGATTCATCGTCGTCATCCACATCATCTCCGGCTCGTTTTCGCCCAAGCCCTTGGAGCGGGAGATCGTACACTTCTGCTTTCCGAGCTTTGCCAGAATCTCCGCCTTCTCCGCCTCGGTGTAGGCGAAATAGGTCTTATCCTTCGTGTTGATCTCGAACAGCGGCGACTCCGCGATATAGACATAGCCCTCGCGGATCAGGGTCGGCGCGAGACGGTAGAGCATCGTCAAGATCAGCGTGCGGATCTGGTAGCCGTCCACATCCGCGTCGGTGCAGATGATGATCTTGTTCCAGCGCAGATTTGCAAGGTCAAAGGCAGTCAGATCCTTGACATGCTTGTCCTTGACCTCGACCCCGCAGCCCAGCACCCGCAGAAGGTCGGTAATAATATCGCTCTTAAAAATACGGCTGTAGTCCGCCTTGAGGCAGTTGAGGATCTTGCCGCGCACGGGCATGATGCCCTGGAATTCCGCGTCGCGCGAGAGCTTGACCGAGCCCATGGCCGAGTCGCCCTCCACGATATACAATTCGCGTCTGCCCGCGTCGCGGCTGCGGCAATCGACGAATTTCTGCACGCGGTTGGCGATATCCACCTTGCCCGCCAGCTTTCCCTTGACGGCGGCGCGGGTCTTTTCGGCAGTCTCGCGGCTGCGCTTGTTGATGAGCACCTGATCGGCGATCTTGTCCGCCTCCGCCTTGTTCTCAATAAAATAGACCTGCAGGCTGCTGCGGAAAAACTCCGTCATCGCCTCTTGAATGAACTTGTTGTTGATGGATTTTTTCGTCTGGTTCTCATAGGAGGTCTGCGTGGAAAAACAGTTTGTCACCAGCACAAGGCAGTCCGCGACATCCTGATAGGAGATCTTCGTCTCGTTTTTCGTGTACTTCCCGCTCTGCTTCAGATAGGCGTCGATGGCGTAGACAAACGCGTTGCGCGCCGCCCGCTCCGGGGAACCGCCGTGCTCGAGCCACGAGGAGTTATGGTAGTATTCCTGTCGGCTCAGCGTGCGGGAGAAGCAGACAGCGGCGGAGATGCGCACCTTATAATCCGGCTTGTCTGCGCGGTCGCGTCCCTTGCGTTCGCACTCCCAATACTGCGGCATCGTAAAGGCGTTGCCCTCGGTCAGCTCGCTGATATAGTCGACGATGCCGTGCTCGTAGCAAAAATCCGTCGTCTCGAACTTGCCGCCGACCTGATTGCGGAAGCGGAAGGTCACGCCCGCGTTGACGACGGACTGCCGCTTGAGCACATCCACAAAATAGTCCACGGGAATGTCAATGTCGGTAAAGACCTCCAAATCCGGCTTCCAGCGGAAGCGTGAACCGGTCTTCTTGCGGTCGGCAGGCTCCTTCTTCATCTTTCCGACGATCTCCCCGTGCTCAAAATGCAGGGTGTATTTGAAGCCGTCGCGATAGATGCAGGCGTCGAAAAACTCCGAGGCATACTGCGTCGCGCAGGTGCCGAGACCGTTCAAGCCGAGGCTGTATTCATAGCTGTCGCCGCTGTTGTTGTTATACTTGCCGCCCGCGTACATCTCGCAGAAGACCAGCTCCCAGTTATAGCGCTGTTCCTTCTCGTTCCAGTCCACGGGGCAGCCGCGTCCGAAGTCCTCGACCTCGATGCTGCGGTCGGCATAGCGCGTGACGATAATCAGATCGCCGTGCCCCTCGCGCGCCTCGTCAATGGCGTTCGAGAGGATCTCAAACACGGCGTGCTCGCAGCCGGTCAGGTCGTCCGAGCCGAAGATGACGGCAGGACGCTTGCGCACGCGGTCCGCGCCCACCAGCACGCTGATGCTTTCATTTCCGTAAGTCTGCTTTTTTGCCATAGTGTCCTCACCAATTCCGCGAATATTTCCGCAAAAAACTCCATTTTATTACTATATGTAGTATATCCGACCTCGGTGAAAAAGTCAAGAAAAAGCAGGTCTGCATAAATTTTCCGAAAGGGCTTGTATTTTTCCCGCGTATCCGTTAAAATGATAAAAATAGAAAGCGAGGAGATGCCATATGAGCGAGAAACCGGAGCGGAAAGGAAAAAAAGGCGGCCATTCATCGGCGCGAAGGACGAAGCGTGCGATGATTGCCGGAATGGTCATTCTCGTGCTTGCCATGGTAGCGGTCGTATTTCTTGCGCTGAACGGAAAAAGCGGCGTGCCGGATGTCACACGGGGAAAGGTGCAGATGGCATCGAGTGAAAGTACGCCGACGGAGCCCTCCACGACTGCCCCGCAGACGGAGACTTCCGAGCCGACAGAGACCGCCGAGCCGACAGAGACCGCCGAGCCGTCGACGACCGAGGTGCCGGAGCCGACAAGCTCCGTCGAGGAGGAGAAGGCGCAGGCGCTGCTTGCGGGTATGACGTTGGAGGAAAAAGTCTATCAGCTCTTCATTGTCACGCCCCGGGCGCTCACCGGTTTTTACGGCGCGGATGTCGCCGGTCCCACAACGCAAGCAGCGCTGCAAAGCTATCCCGTCGGCGGGATCATCTATTTCAGCGAGAACATTTACAACGAGGGGCAGATCAGCGATATGATCCGTCTTTCACAGGAATACGCCCGTTATCCGCTGTTCATCGGTGTGGATGAGGAGGGCGGCAGGGTGTCGCGTCTGAGCAGCATCGGCGTGACGGACATCTTAGAGCCGATGGCGGTCTACGGCGCGCAGGGTGACACCGCCCGCGTCCGCGAAATCGGGCAGACCCTCGGCACGCAGCTCGGCAGCGTCGGTTTTAATATTGATTTTGCGCCCGTGGCGGATGTCGTAACAAACCCGAACAACACCGAGATCGGAGACCGTTCCTTCAGCAGCGACCCGCAGGTAGCCGCCGATATGGTCGCCGCAATGGTCGAAGGCTTGCAAAGCAGCGGAACAATCTCCTGCCTCAAGCACTTCCCCGGGCACGGCAGCACGGAGGCGGATACCCACGAAGGGCTTTCAGTGACCAGCCGCACCTTGGAGGAGCTGCGGCAGACGGAGCTGCTCCCCTTCCGCGCCGGAATCGACGCGGGCGCGGAGATGGTCATGATCTCGCATATGTCCGCGCCTGCCATTACGGGCGACAACACGCCCTGCGACCTCTCCCCTGCCATTGTGACCGAGCTTCTGCGGGAGGAACTGGGCTTTACGGGTGTGATCGTAACGGATTCCCACGAAATGGGCGCAATCATCAACAATTTCGGCTGCGGCGAGGCGGCGGTGAAAGCAATCGCCGCAGGCTGTGATATCGTGCTGATGCCCTATAATTTAGAAGAGGCAGCCGGTGCGGTGCTTACGGCGCTTGAAAACGGCGAGCTGACCGAAGCGCGCATCAACGAAAGCGTCCTGCGCATTCTGGCGCTCAAATACCGCTACGGCATTCTCGAATAAGCCTTTGAAAAGCAAAAGTCTCCATGAAACCCGAATCCCATCGGATTTCATGGAGACTTTTTATGTAGAGCGGAGACTCCCCGCACCCGCAGCGCGCGGCATCCCTTACGCAGGGGTTTCGTGAATAGTGAATAGAGAATAGTGAATAGTGTCGGTGTGCTGCGCACAAATTCCAAACGCAGCCCCCAAAAAATCATCGCACCTCTGTAGGGCAGGGACATGTCCCCGCCGGTGCAGGCACCGATAAGCCACTGCACCTCGCCGTAGGGGACGGCGTCCTCGACGTCCCGTGTGCAGAAACTACCAACTGCGCACAGCTCCCCCACCATGTCATTGCGAGGAGCGCAGCGACGTGGTAGCGCAGCCGTTCGCGAGGAACGAGCGTTACGGATGCGGCATACCCCTTGCGGGTGCAATCTCGTGCAGGCACTATCGACTGCGCACAAACTCGTTCGTCTGTTCTGTCTGCCGCTTCGCGGACGGCACGCCCGGTGGTCGTGCCCTACGACGGTAGAACGCACCCTCTTCGTAGGGCGCGACGACTCGGCGCGCCGGTGCAGGAACTGCAAACTGCGTACAAGCTTCCCCACCATGTCATTGCGAGGAGCGCAGCGACGTGGTAGCGCAGCCGTTCGCGAG
>JBJDYD010000127.1:0-7620 GCA_051867015.1 Faecousia sp.
TTCATGTCAGATACCTCTCTTGGATTTGAATTTTACTAACGGTCCGGTCAGTAAGAATTTAAATCTACTTGAGGTATCTTTTTTTGTCAACTACCCGTTCCCGTTTGAAGTATACAGGAAGCTCCTTCATCGTTTATGTACGAACTATACCGCATATTTCCGCATCTGAAAATGGGCAAGGCAGCGCGTCCTGCCCGAAAAATAGGCAGGGACGGAAAAATAGCCAAAAAACAGACACCCGACGCCAAATGCCCAAAGGCAAGCGTCAGGTGTCAATCAATATTTGTCATTGTCACAAGCCCCTCTGTTGGGCGTGGACATGCCCCCGGCGACCGCGTAAGCGGCAGACAGCAAGAACAAGCAAATTCGTGCGCACCCGGTATCCTTCACAAGATTGCCACGGGCGCAGGCGCCCTCGCAATGACATGAATAAGGCACCCCCATTTGTCATTGCGAGGAGCACCGCGACGTGGCAATCTCAGGCTGCAAGCTTGTACACAGTCGATAGTTCCTACACCGGCGCGTCAGGGATGCCGCGGGCTACAGGTGCTAATGGTGATGCCCGCACCGTTTTATAACATATTCCCTGCCACAGCGTGGCTTCGCCGGAATGAAGCAGGTTATATTCAGCTTTGCAGGCTGCGTTCGACCATCTCTTCAAGCATTCCCTTTTTCAGCTCACAGAGGCGATGGATGCTCTCGTCATAATTCTCCTTCATGCCGTCGTTCATCCACGCGATCACCATGCCGAAGCATTCACATTCATAGAAGCGCAGGATCAGATCGCGGTCTGCTGCCTTGATCGGCTTATTGGCAAACACGCCGTTTCCGTATGTACCTACCGCATATTTGCAAACCTTCCACAGATATTGCTCAAACATCGCCCGATTGACGGAATTGTAAATGTGCAGGATCGCGCGTCGGTTTTTCTGCGCAAAATCCAGCACCGCCGTCAGGCAAGTCTCAATCGAGTCAATGGTCGGATATTCCGCAATGATCCGATCCGCCTCCTCAGTCACAATCTCCTCAATCAGCGAAGGGATATCCTGAAAATGATAATAAAACGAGTTGCGATTGATTCCGCAAACCTCGACGATGTCCTTCACAGTGATCTGACTCAGCGGCCGTTCATTGAGCAGCTTGAGAAACGCTGCCTTAATCGCCATTTTTGTAAAGCTCGCCACGGTGCAAACCTCCTTTGGGATTCGTCCTCAGCACTTTCCTAACGGTTCTCGAATGCTACAGCCGAACATAGCAGTACATTCTCGGCACTTCCCGCACCGACGTGCCGACCGCGAAGCAGAAGGCAGTACAAATTAACAGATTTATAAAAAGTCGGAAGTACCTACACAATTTTAGAACAAGTCATCGCGCCGCAAGGGTTTTTATCATCATATCATAATCCGCAGCGTTTCGCAATGCGATCGACGGAAAAACCTTGACTCTCCGAAGCATCAAGACTTTTACGGTATTCGGGTACGAAGGAAGCTCGAAATGTAACATTCGCAAAGCGGTAGACAATAAAGGATTCAGCTTGTACAAAATCAGTAGTTCCTACACGAGATTGCCACGTCGCTGCGCTCCTCGCAATGACACGGATGAGGCAACCCCTTGTTTGTCATTGCGAGGAGCGCAGCGACGTGGCAATCTATTTTCTCCTATTCGTATACAACACAAGAATTCGCACGCGCCTCTGTAGGGCGGGGACATGTCCCAATGTCACTAAGTTAAGGAACACAGGGTCTCGCAGGGATGTGGGGCCCTACTTTTTTCAAAAATTTTTACTTTTTTCAAAAAAGGACTTGACAAATACGGTAAAGTGTGCGGCCTTTTTGCTAACTGCGTTAGCAAAAAGGCCTTTGTAATTAGAGGTGTCCCCACCGAAAATTACAAGGAGGCTTACCAATGTCAAATCAAATTCTAATTGTAAAAGAAAAGCTGAACGCTTCCATCAACCAAATTTGCGACGCATCCCGGCAATTTGTAAAAGATCCGTCCCGAGATTATACGAGAGTAAGAAGTCTTACGATGCGGGATGTTCTTTCACTTACACTGTGTTTTGAGGGAGCTACTTTGACCCGTGAAATGTTGCGTTTCTTTGACTTTCATCGGAATACGCCCTCCAGCTCAGCTTTCATCCAGCAGCGTAGCAAACTCAACGAGTTGGCTTTCCCCTCGCTCTTCCATTCCTTCGTGAATAAAACTGATATGAGACGGCGCTATAAGGGCTATCGTTTACTTGCTGCTGATGGCTCCGATATTCAAATTCCTCTGAATCCTCATGATGATAGCACCTATTTCCCGAGCGTTAACGGTAAAGCGCCCTACAGCATGCTTCACTTGGATGCTGTTTATGACCTGCTCCAACACACCTATGTTGACGCATCCGTTTCCGGGCGAAGAAATTTCAACGAAAAAAAGCGCTCTGCAAGATGATTGAAAACTCCTCCATCCTCAATGCCCTCATCATCGCTGACAGAGGGTTTGAAAGCTATAATCTTATGGCGCATATTCAGGAGATGGGTTGGAAATTTTTGATTCGAATTAAAGATCTTCATTCCACCGGTATCGCCTCTGGGCTGCCTCTGCCTGCTTCCCCTGAATTTGATGAGTTCTTTCCGCTGCATCTGACCAAACAGCGGACAGCAGAGACCAGAGAACTTTTAAAGGATACAACCCATTACAAGTTCCTTTATGCCAACGCCTCTTTCGACTTCCTGCCGACCGGCGGTTGCAAAGACGATCCGCTTTCTCTTTACTATCTTCCTTTCCGTGTTGTCAGATTTAAAATTTCTGACTCTACTTATGAAACCGTCGTTACCAATCTGGATGCCGACGATTTTCCTCCCCAAGAGCTGAAGCGCCTTTACGCCATGCGTTGGGGTATTGAGACTTCTTTCAGAGAATTGAAGTACACCCTTGGTTTGCTCCATGTCCATGCAAAAAAGGTGGAGTACATTATCCAGGAGCTTTTTGCCAGACTCATCATGTACAACTTCTCTGAATTGATTACCTCGCACGTACTCATCCAGAAATGCAGCAGAAAATACCTTTATAAAGCCAATTTCACTGTCGCTGTGCAGATTTGCAGGCAATTCTTCCTCGGTAATGTATCTCCACCAGAGGTTGAAGCTATTATAAGCAGGAATCTGTCCGTTATCCGCTCCGGAAGGAGCAGTCCTCGCAACATAGGGGACAGGCGTCTTATTAGCTTCACCTATAGAATAGCATAATTTCTCTGTTTTGAACAGCTTTTTTTAGCGGATTCCCCGATCCGCTTATTTGTCATGCCCTTTTTTCAAAACAAAGGGATACTTACCGGTTTCTAAGCGCTGATTGTTTGGCTCTGACCTTGCTTCCGTGTGTTAACTTAATGGCATTGGGACATGTCCCCGCCCTACATTAGCTGTTTCGTTTATCGTGGTGCGTCCTCGCGCGTAGATTGCGAGGAGCGCAGCGACGTGGCAATCTTTTTTTCTTCCCTATTTCAAAATCGTCGAACCGACGCTTTGCCGGTTCGACGATTTTTTCTTATTCTTTGACGATATTCTCAATAAACCGCATCAGGATCGTTGCAACCTGTGCGCGTGTCGCGTCGCCTTGCGGGAGGAGCTTGCCGTCGGAGCCGTTGATGATCTTCTCCGCAACCGCCCATTGTACCGGATTTTTTGCGTAAGCGCTGACCTGTTTTGCATCGGGGAACGCGCCCAGCTCAGCGCGCTTGCCTGTGTCGATCTCCTTCTTTTCCGCATAGCGGTAAAGGATCGTCGCCATCTGCTCACGGGTGATCTTCCCCTCGGGATCAAATCGGTTGTTCCCGACACCGTTCATCAGCCCGTTCCGCACGGCATACTCCACCGCACCGACATACCATGCATTTTTCGGCACATCAGCAAACTCCACAGGCTTCTGCGCGTTGGAGTCTTTCTCTCCACAGCGTACACAAACGCCGTTTTCATAGCTATGCCCAAGCGCAGGATTTTCCTCTTGCGCAACCAAAACGGTCTTACAAACGGAGCAATGCTTTCCCTCTGTCTTGCCCGCCTCAGTGCAGGTAGCAGGAACTGCCTTATCTATGACCTCGGTGTGTCCGGTTGCGGCAGCCTCTCTCGTCTCATAATCACCACAGCGGGAGCAAGTGCGTTTCTCCACCCCCTTCTCCGTGCAGGTCGGCGCTTTCGTCTGTGTCCATTCACCAAAATCATGTCCGAGTGCGTCAATGTAAGTATCAATATAGCTGGCGCCGCATTCGCAGGTATGCGTCGTGAACCCCTTCTCTGTGCAGGTCGGCGCGGTCGCTACCGCCTGATAGCTGTGGGTATGCGGAATGTTCACTCCGTCCCAGGTTGCGGTCGGATACCCGTTCCAGGTCGGACTCGTCCAACCTTCTTTCCCCTCGATGTAATATAGTATCAGTCCAGGAATGTTGATTGTCATCTCTGTTTTATCGTCCCACATTTTAAATGCATCGTCTTCAAACTGGGTGGGTACATCTCCTATAAAACATACCGTTTTTAGACTGCTGCAATTATAAAAAGCATCATGATAGATACTCTTTACACTCCCTGGAATTGTTACACTCATCAGGCTGTTGCAGTCTCTAAATGCAGAAACGTAGATGTGCGTCACGCTATCCGGAATAGCATATTCTGCTCCTGATTTACCGCTGGGATAAGTATGCAATATGCTCTTATCCTTATTAAACAGAACGCCATTCATGGAAGCATAGGCAGTGTTTCCCTCTGCAGTATCAATTGCTGTCAGGCTGCTGCAATACATAAACACGTTAAAGTCAATCCGTGTCACACTGTCCGGGATCATCACGCTTGTCAGGCTGCTGCAATCACGGAACGCTTCGCGGTAGATGCTCGTTACACTATCCGGGATCGTTACGCTCGTCAGGCTGCTGCAACCTTCAAACACCAGCTTGTCGATGCTTGTCATACTGTCCGGAATCGTCACGTGCTTCAGATTTCTGCACCCATCGAACGCCCTCATGCCGATGCTTGTCACTCCGACCGGGATTGTGTATTCCGCTTCTGTTTTACCTGCGGGATAAGTATGCAACATAGTCTTATCCTTATTGAACAAGACTCCCTCTTCAGAAAGAAAGGCGGTATTTCCTTCCGCAACATCGATTACTGTCAAGCTACTACAATCTTCAAACACAGAAGTGAACTCTGACAATTCGATACTCGTCACTCCGGACGGAATCATCACCCTCGTCAGGCTACTGCATCTTGCGAATGCGCCAACGCTAATGCTCGTCACACTGTCCGGGATCATCACGCTTGTCAGACTGCTGCATCCTGCGAACATAAAATCGCCGATACTTGTTACACCCTCTGGGATGGTCACGCTTGTCAGACTGCTGCATCCTGCGAACATAAAATCGCCGATACTCGTCACGCTATTTGGGATTGTCAGGGTTGTCAGGCTGCTGCAACCTTCGAACGCAGAACCGCCGATACTCGTCACGCCATTTGGGATTGTCAGGGTTGTCAGGCTGCTGCAACCTTCGAACGCAGAACCGCCGATACTCGTCACGCCATTTGGGATTGTCAGGGTTGTCAGGCTGCTGCAACCTTCGAACGTACCCCACTCAATACTCGTTATACCATCCGGGATTGTTATACTCGTTAAGCTACTACAACCAGAAAATGCCAAACTATCGATAGTCGTCACATTGTCCGAGATTACATATTCCGTTTGGGTTTTACCTGCTGGATAGGCATGTAGTATAGTCTTATTCTTATTAAATAGGATTCCGTTTTCAGAAATATAGTTACTATTGCCTTCTGCTACATTGATGTCCGTCAAGCTACTACAATCGGAGAATGCCCCCGAATCTATGCTCGTCAGGTTCTTCGGAATCGTCACGCTCGTCAGACTGCTACAACCTTTAAATGCAAGACTGTCGACGTGCGTCACGCTGTCCGGAATTGTTACACTCATCAGGCTGTTGCAGTCTCTAAATGCAGAACCGCCGATGTGCGTCACGCTATCTGAGATTGTCAGGGTTGTCAGACTGCTGCAACCATAGAATGAACCCACCTCGATGCACGTCAAGCCCTTCGGAATCGTCACACTCGTCAAACTAGTACAGTCTTGAAATGCATCCCAACCGATATCCGTCACGCTGTCCGGAATTGTTACACTCATCAGGCTGTTGCAGTCTTTAAATGCAGCATCGCCGATACTTGTCACACCATTCGGGATCGTCGCGTTCTTCAGACTTTCACAACAGGAGAACGCATACTCGCCGATGCTGGTCACGCTGTCAGGGATCGTTACACTCGTCAGGTTGCTACAGAATTGAAACGCAAACGAGCCGATGCGGGTTACTTCCACACCGTCGATTTCCGCAGGAATGTCCGCGCTAGTCACAGTGTTATCGCAGTCCGTGATCGCTCCCCTCTCCTTGTCAAAATAGATATTGCCGCCCTCTACGGGGTACGCAATATCTGTTTTCGAATAGGCATGCACAGATACACTGCTTATTGATAGCAAGCCGCACAAAAGTGCAAATGCAAGCAAAAGGGATAGAATACGCTTTTTCATAGATTTCTCTCCTTTCATTTTTCTATATAGGCATAAAATAGCCTATACAGTTTATTTTATTATAACGAAATTATCTATACAATGCAAGTATATTTTAATTAAATAGGCGGGATTATTTTGGATTATGTATTGATCGGTCAAAGGGTACGGAAATATCGCAAAGCATTGGGGCTTTCGCAGGAGGAGCTTGCGGAGCGGGTAGAGATTTCTGTACCACACATGAGCCATATTGAGACAGCGAATACGAAACTGAGTTTGCCGGTATTGGTTGCTTTGGCTGAGGCACTTGAGGTTCGTACCGACGATCTTCTATATGACACTCAGCCCAAAAACCGTGCCGCCAGCGCCGAAGAAATCAGCTCCATTCTGAATCAGTGTACCGCACAGCAAGCTGAAATTCTTGCCGATATTCTCCGTGCTGCGAAAATCTCGTTAGACAAGCATATGTGAAATTTTCTGAGCATTGAAAAACAATTCAGAATTAGATTTGCGCCGCTCTATCTAAACGAAACGATGCCATCGCTTTTGCAATGACATCGTTTTTTCTTTATGCAATGAACAATCTCGTCGAGAGGCTTGACGATATGACATTCGTGAAACGATGGACAATAAAGGATTCAGTTTGTACAAAATCAGCAGTTCCTACACAAGATTGCCACGTCGCTGCGCTCCTCGCAATGTCACGGATGAGGCAACCCTTGTTTGTCATTGCGAGGAGCGCAGCGACGTGGCAATCTGTTTTTCTACTATGCAGATACAACACCAAAATTCGCACATTCCTCTGTAGGGCGTGGACATGTCCCCTAAGACCGCGTAAGCGGCAGACGGTACAGAAAAACAAGTTTGTACGCAGTTAGTAGTTCCTACACCGGCGCCGGGGTCGTCGCGCCCTACGGTGAGAGTGCGTTCTATCTTCGTAAGGCACGACGACTCGGCGTGCCGTCCGCGTAAGCGGCAGATGGTATGGGGAATGCGCGCGCTCGGTTGTTCCTGCGCTGCTTATGACCTAAATTCTCCACAGAATTATCCCATACAATCAGGGGCGGGAATATGAAGCGC
>JBJDYD010000128.1:0-7593 GCA_051867015.1 Faecousia sp.
CCAAAAATAAAGTTTTAATTGTTATAGTGTAGTAGGGGCGGATAGCATCCGCCCGCGTGCGGGAACCGGCAACTGCATGTAAAGAAGAAAAAAAGATTGCCACGGCGCGTTGCGCCTCGCAATGACAAAGAGGACAGTCTTTCTATCTCATTGCGAGCCGAGGAACGAGGCGTGGCAATCTCATACGGAAACTACCGGCTGCATACAAATTGATTCATTTGTACCGTCTGCCGCTTACACGGTCGGCGGGGGGAATGTTTGTGAGCGCTGCCTGCGGCGGAAGGAGCGAGCAAAAAGGAGTGGCAGAATCAAGGCGATTGGCTCCGCCGCTGATTCAGCAGAGCATATCCTCGCCCTACGGGATCATCGTTCATTTAAAGGAACATACGGCGTTTCTTCCTTTACGCCGATATAAGACGGTCGGATGATCTTTCCCGCGTTTTGGATCTCCTCGATACGGTGCGCGCTCCAGCCCGCAATACGGGAGACGGCGAAAATCGGCGTAAACAATTCGCAGGGCAGACCGAGGAGCTGATAGACCAAACCGGAATAAAAGTCCACATTCGGGCTGACACCTTTGTACATCTTCCGCCGCTCCGCGATTACGACCGGTGCCATCTCCGCGACCGTCTCATACAGGGCGAATTCCTCCTCCCGCCCCTTTTCTGCCGCAAGCTCCTTCGCGCATTGGCGCAGGAGGTTCGCGCGCGGGTCGGAGACGGAGTAAATCGCGTGTCCCATGCCATAGATCAGTCCCGCATGGTCAAATGCCTGTTTATCAAGCAGCTGCACAAGATAGTCCTCTACCGCGCCCTTGTCCCTCGTATTCACATGCTCCTTCATGTCCTCAAACATCCTGACGACCTTGATATTCGCGCCGCCGTGACGCGGTCCCTTGAGCGAGCCGAGCGCCGCCGCGATTGCGGAATAGGTGTCCGTGCCGGAGGAGGTGACGACATGGGTTGTGAAAGTCGAGTTGTTGCCGCCGCCGTGCTCCGCGTGCAGCACCAGCGCAAGGTCGAGCACCTTCGCCTCTAAATGCGTGAACTTCCCGTCCTTACGCAAAATATGCAGCAGATTTTCCGCCGTGGACATTTCGCTGCCCGGATTGCGGATATATAAGCTCTTTCCCAAGTGGTAATGGCAATATGCCTGATAGCCGTAGACCGCCAGCAGCGGGAACATGGCGATAAGCTGGAGGCACTGCCGCAGGACGTTTTCCACCGAAACATTGTCGGGATCATCGTCATAGGAGTACAATGCAAGCACGCTGCGCGAGAGCATATTCATCCCGTCCTTGCTGGGCGCTTTGAGGATCATATCCCGCGCAAAGGAGGGCGGCAGGCTGCGGTATTCCCCCAGCACCTCGCGGAATTCCGCAAGCTCCTGTGCATTCGGAAGCTTGGAAAACAGCAGCAGATAGGTAATCTCCTCAAATCCAAAGCGGTCATCACGCAAAAAGCCCTCACAAAGCTGCGCAACGTCGATGCCGCGATAATAGAGCTTGCCCGCACAGGGTCGGCGCGTGCCATCGGGCAGCGTCTCCTTCGCGCGGATGGTTGAAATTTCTGTCAAGCCCGTGACAACGCCGTTGCCGTTCACGTCGCGCAAGCCGCGGTTGACCTTATGCTCCCCGTACATCTCCGGTGTAATATGATTGCGCGCCGTGGAAAGCGCCGCAAGGTTTCGGATATAGGGTGTAATTTCAGAATAAGATTTCGGCATAGCTCTGCTCCTTTCAACCATCGTGCGCGATCTGCGCTGCGGCAATCCGCGCAAGCTTCTCATTCAAACGTAAAAACTCCCGCGTCTCCTTTTCGCCAAGCTCTCGAAAGCTCTCGGCGAAGAACGCGAGCAAATGCCGGTAGCGCTGCTCCAAGGTTGCGCTGCCCGCCTCCGTAATGACGACTGTTTTTTGCCGGTTATCCGCAGCGTCTCTGCTGCGGGCGATCAGTCCTTTTCGCTCCAAACCATTCAAAATAACCGCCATCCGCGCCGTGCTGACCATAAGCAAATCGCTCAGCTCCTTCGGGTGCGCCGCACCATGCCGCTTGAGAAATCGGAGAATATACCCCTCATTGTGCATTGTGCGGGCAACCTCGCGATCCAACTGCAAATGCATACGGCTGCCAAGCTGCTCGGCATATTGCTCCGCCAGTTCGGAAAATTGATCCATACTCCCACTTCCTTATCGACCTAACGGAAAAAGCTGTTGCCGCCAGCAGATTTTCCTAACAGTTATAGGTATTTTTGTTAATTGTTGGCATTATATCACGCTGCTCTCTCCGCGTCAAGCCGTCTTTTGTTACGATTCTTTGAATTTTTGCCGCAAAAAATCCCTTTGCTGCGTGAAGCGGTTCTTGTTTTTTTGAATTTCGTTGCAGCGTCAGCCGATTCCCTGCGAGTTTTTCCATAAAGTCAGAAAGTTTGAAACAAAACGAGAATAGCCACCACATAAAAAAGGGTATACGAACCAAGCCCTCGAGAGAGAGCTTGAAAAAAGTATAAAGATTGCCGGGGTCTAAGTTGGAACGGGAACATTCACCTCGTCAGTAAAGATGTAACATCGTATGTAACACCGGAATCAACAATATCCTCTGCGAATTTCATCGCCTCATAATAAACATATATGAGCGCTTCTTCAAGGTCTAATTTATCGCTGATCTCAGCTGCCTTGTTGAAGATAGCAAGCAGTTCGTCCGTTCTTTCACGGACAACACCGTTCGCAAGAGATGGCGATTCGTACTTCTTCATGAGATTCCGGACGAAAGTGAATACGCCGTTCGGATCAACCTTGACACCTTTCGTCCGAAGTAGTTCTTTCTGCGCCTTGTTCGCGACAAGCTCATAAGCGCGGCGTGCCTTCTTTGCTTCCGCAAGCTTCTCTTCAAGCTCCTTCACGCGCGCAGCAAGCTCCGGCTTCGACATTTTCATAATGTCCATATCCGCCTTTTTCTTAGGCGTGAACATCGCTCTCTGTCTCGCCTGCTCTGCCTTGCTGTCAGTTTCTTCGATCATCTCCGTAAGCCGAGACTGCGACTGTTCGACCGCTTTCCCCGCCTGATTCAGCCGCATCTGCTCCTGCGCCCGTGCCTCGCTCCTCGCTTTCGCCCTGTCCTCCTGCGCCTGTGATGTGATCTCCGTGCCGTAGCGCTCTGTGTAAGCAGAAACGGCTGGTTTGTCCTTCTTGGAATAACGAATGTCCCGATGCTCGGTTGGTACTTCGTTGGTTGTCAGCGCCACCTGATTTTGGTTTTCGAAAACACAATAGGTCGGTATGCCGGACTCCGTTGCCGTGAAGCTGTCAAAGCCCTGCTCCCGCGCGAGTTGAAGGAAGCGCTCCGTTCTTGTTACGGCGAAAACAGAAGTCTTGTCGATATCATATCCAAAGAAGTTTTCAAGTGTATCGTAATCGATATGCAGGCTTTCGGCAAGTCTACGCAATCTTTCCTCTGTCAGCTTGCCGTCAATCTCTCCGAGGTTCGCAGGATGCTCCGCTTTTGCATATAGTCTGTAAAGCTTCAAATCTTCGTCGGTGTATACCTCTCCATCCAGCGGTTCTGACTCGTCACGGAACTCGGCAAAAGTCTCCGCATACGCTTTGTCGGTGGTCATCCAGATCCCACGGAACAGCTCAAATACGGAGAAGCTTTCAAAATGGCTCCCGTGATAGAGTACCAGCAATCTTCCATCTCGGTCTCGGAACACGCTGTCTTTGAAGTAATCCCGCTGTGCCTTGGTCAGCCGGTTGCCTTCACTGTCGGAAGCCTCGGACAGTGAGGTATCCACACGCTGTTCGGCAGTCTGACCAGCCGTCTCCGTCTGCCGCGCCGTTGTCTGCCGAATAAATGCCTCCACCTCATAAAGTGCTTCGCTAAGCCCAGGAACGGCTTCTTCCAGACCGCGCAGCCTTAGGTCTCCCTCCTCATACATTTGCATAATATCAGAAGTTATGTCAATATACGGTCTATCCCGCAAATATTTTCGCCATTCCTCCGATGCGTCAAACGCTAAGGAGATCAGTTCATCTATTCTTGCTTTTTGGTACGGCGTGGCGGTCTGGTACTGAAATACAGGAATGTTTTGTCCTCCGATTTCTTTTCCAGCGCTTCGATCTCCTCGTCTGTCAGAATATTGGTTTGCCCAAGACTGATTTGGATTTCCCTGTGCAACTTCGCCACTCGAATATACCTCTCGCGAAATATCCGCCGTTCTCTTTCCTCGATCGGATCCATTCTCAGCACTCCTTTCCTCCATGCTGCCTTTATCATACCCCATCGAAGTCTCGCGGTCAATCGTATCTTTTTTGGAAGCATTTACAGTTTTGTTTTTATCGTTGGAACTGCTTTCCGCCTTCATCGCCGCAGACAAGGCTTTCTGCATTTTCCTGACCGCATTCTCCGCAGTCTCAATGTCCGTGCCGAACTGCTCCTGCACGCGCTGCACCAAAGCCGCCGTCGCAGCATCGGTCTGCTTCACGCCCTTGCCGCGCAGAATGCCGGTGATCTTGCGCCATACCGCAACGATGCCGCGCGCCGTTTCTGTCTTGATCTCTCCGCCCTTGATGGACTCGCAGAATGTGTCAAGGACTTTCTGCTCAGAAAGCAGCTCACCGATGAAGTCGCAGACGACCTCCTCACGGGCGACCGCATATTCCGCGTATTCCGCTGCGGACTCCTGCTTTGCCTTGATTGCTTTCTCTCCGTTCTTAGCCTTGACTGCGTAATCAGCAAATTCTGCCCATGCCTTAGCGCCAATCCGCTCCTTGACGGCATGTCCGATCTCATGCGAAACAGAGAACAAAAAGCCGTTGCTTGCTCCGCTGTGCTGCGGGTCAATATCCAACTCGATCAAGCCGGTCTCAGGATGGTAAATCCCATTATTCCCGCCGAGGTCACCGAATCGCACCTTCAGATGAAACAGTTTCGCCAGCGCGTCGATTGCAGAAACAACATTTTGATCGAGTTTCTCGGAGTATTCGTTCCGTTCAACGCCATATTGATTGTCCTTCACGGAGTAAGCAGTGCTTTCTTCTGTATCAAGGTTCAATGCAGTAAAATCCGAGAATTCAGAATCGTCAACGCTGTTGTTCTCAACATATTCATTATACGCCCGTGCAACCTCTTTGTTGGAAGCTTTCGGCTTCCCGGCGCGATACTGCTCCGCAAACTCCGCCGGCGTAAGCATTTCCTTGCCGCTTCGTATCGCATCATCATATGCCGCATAGACAGAGCTGATATCTTCCATGTCATAGTCTTTGTTCAGAGCCGCATATTGCTTTCGGAATTCGTCGAATCCCATAACCGGCGTATCCGATTCCATCGTGCGAACCGGTGCCGCGTTCTCCTGTGCGGGAACCACAGAAGCCTGCACGTAAGGAACCGCCTGCACATTTCCAATCGCGCCGCAGCAATCGCCGTAGCACCCTCGGTATAGGCAACAACCTGTGCTACCTCAGAAGTTTCCAGCTCCTTCAAGCTCTGCCCGATACGCTACAGATGCTACTTGTGTCTCTCCGACATTGCAATCGCCACCTTTCAATAAATTGCACATTTTCACACATCTTCGTTGACGAACGCAAGCGAAAATGTTATTCTAAGATTACAAACCACAAAGATATGGGACGGTTCCTTGTCTGACACTCCTGTCATTGCGAGGAGCGCAGCGACGTGGCAATCTAATGCACTACACCGCACCCATGTTATTGCAAGACCAGTGCGCACACCAGTCGTGGCAATCTAATCTCCAGTCTGCTGGATTTTCACCGGCTCGGATTCCGAAGGCAATGCAGAAGCGCATCCGCCACGACCCATCGTGAACACTCATGATTCATTATGTTCTCCCCTTAGCGGCTGCATGATTCGAACCTGCTGGACGGGGTGATGAAAGTCCCCGCCGAGTGCCACACGCAGCGCGCCCATATACATATGTAAATAAGGAGAACAACAAAATTAGAGATAGGTTTGATTATATTTATCCGTTGACGAAATGCGGCAGGAGTGTTATCCTAAAATTGTCGCGGGCAACAATCTATTGCGCGCAGATTGGATGTGATTCATCATGAAAAAGCTCACCAGCTACATCATATTTAAACTATCGCCCATGCGTGATTGGCGACCAAAAGTCCCTGCCGCCCTTCGGCAAGAAGTGGAATGAAAGGATGAATAACAATGAAACGGCTCAACGCCCTGTTCCTCGCACTACTGCTCCTGCTGTCACTTTCATCCTGCGGAACACCGGAGGAATCACCGCAACCAACGCCAGCAGCCTCCTCGTCATCCGAAGAAACAATCGTAAATACCGAACCGCCAACTACAAAAAACGAGCAATCATCAACGCGTGAACACGATTGGATCGATGTAGACGGAGACGGCGAAGAAGAGTATGTAGAAATCACTCCGATAGAAGAACTCGACTTAGATACCATTTTCAGCGATCCGGAACTAACGGAAATGTTCTTTGACAGTAGCTCGTTTAATATCCGTAATTACGAAGTAGATACAATTCTTTCCTATCCTCAGTTGAGAGAATACTGCATTGATCATTGTGACTTCGAGGAATTTGCAGAATGGTTTGATACAGACTTTTCTACTTGTTTTAGTGGAGCAGCCTATTCTCCAATATGGGAAATCCTCGCCGTAGAGTTCCGTGAAAGCGGAGCTGTGTATTATTGCTATGATGTCCCTAGAGAAATAGGAGAATGGTTGGTCGAGTCAGACACCATTGGAGAGGACTATAATGAATACATCAAGGGGCAGTACCCTTGTGAGCGAATCAGCTAAAGAATTGAAAGGATGGATAAAACCATAAGAAAAATCCTTTGCGCAATCTCATATTCCACTTCTTCTCTTTTTTCAATCTTTGTTGTTGCAATCAGCTAAAGTCCATACAATATTCAAAAGAAAGGATTGAAATATTATGAGTAAAAAAGATAACGGCATAACAAAAGAGCAATACTTCAATGCTGCATCAGAGTATTACCGCATTCAAGCTGAAATCATAGCATTGGAAAGATGCGACAAAACCAGCGAAGAATATGCGGAAAAGAAATCTGATCTTGAGCGCGAGATGCTTCTCAAATATTGCATAATGTCTAATTACTGCGACACAGAGAAAATTGATAGCCGTGAATTGCTCCGTTATCCTCGGTTTTCAAGAGATGTCGCAATAAGAGAAATCACCGCGAACAAAGAACTACAATCCGCAAAAACGGAAGGATTGGCAGATGTTCCGTATATTCTATCTGCTTCTTTATTTGCTCCGATGTTTCTTACAGTTACCGAGCAGAACACATATGGTATTTGGCAGTTGTTGTTATTTTCTCTCTTAATAATGCCCGGAGCTTATTGAATGATTTGGTTATTAAGCCATGCCATTACATACCCGACACTGAGGAGAGCAGAGAAGGTTAATGGAGAACCACTCACGGTGAAAGAACAGTTCCTAAGACATATTCCATTTTATAAGTTTGCATCTTGCGCGGCTGCGGTAATCCTCGGTCTGCTGTTTTATGTATTAATATCGTTGTGAACCATTCTATAAAAAGCCTGCAAATAAAAAGTCAAGCCCAAAATGAGCCTGACGAAAGGAAAA
>JBJDYD010000129.1:0-7554 GCA_051867015.1 Faecousia sp.
CCGCATGAGCGGTGGTGTGGGAGGACGGGGGTTAGTCACCCCCTCCTACCCGATTGCCAATTATTATTTTACACTAAGCCTCGGCGGTGTCAGTCAACGCGTCGGTCTGCGCCAAACGTGCCGCACCTTCTTTTGAGATGCGCCAGACATGGGGCGTCATATAGAGCAGGTCATGCACCGTTTTTCCGTCGGAGAGGCGAAAGGAGAAACGGAGCGTTTCCGAATGGAGCAGGGAAAAATACGGCAGTTCCTGATGCAATTGCTTCTCTTTTTCCAATAACTCGGGATAAATGATTTGCTTCAGACCGAGCAAATGCTTTTCTCCCGCGAGTACCTGCACGAAAATGCCGCCGTCCGGCAAAACGCGGGCAAATTCCTCCGCCGCCGTCAGTGCGAACATGGAAAGCACGCAGTCAAAGCTGCCGTCCGAAAAGGGAAGATGCGCGGCGGTGGCGGTCAGAAAATGCGCGTTTTTGTCCCGCGCGGCGGCATAGCGCACGGCTTCTTTGGAAATATCAATGCCCCAGCGGTCGGGAATGTATGTGAGCTTCCCGAGGTAGTAGCCTTCGCCGCAGCCTGCGTCTAAAATGCTCTCTGCGTTGGGAGCGAAGGCTTGCAGCAAGCGGCGCAGCGTGTCTGCGATGGGGGTATAATAGCCCGCGTCTAAGAATTCCCGCCGCGCCGCGACCATCTCGCGCGTGTCGCCGGGGTGGAGAGAGTGCTTGCGGTCAACGGTCAAGAGGTTGACATAACCCTGACGCGCAACGTCGAAGCTGTGTCCGGCTTCACATTGCCAGACGATCTTGCCGCATTGGAGCGTGCGGGCGCATACGGGACAAAGCGGAGCGATCATAGGCGATTCCTTTCTTTTCCTGTGCCGTCAGTCAGACAGGAGGGTATACTATTGCGCGAAGGGTGGGAAAACCATGAGACGAATGATCTGCGCGGCAGTGCTGTGCTGCCTTTTGACGCTGCAGGGCTTTGCTGCGGAGGAGCCGAAGTATTTGGCACTGACCTTTGACGACGGCCCCTCGGGGCGTTTTACATCGCGGCTGCTGGACGGGCTTGCCGCGCGGGAGGTACACGCGACCTTTTTCCTCTGCGGCTATCGGATCGAGCAGTATCCTGAGCTGACCGCGCGGATCGCGGAGGAGGGGCACGAGATCGGGACGCACGGTTATGCGCACAAGTTCTTCAACGCACTCTCGGCGGAGGGCGTCTGCCGAGACCTGTCAAAGGCGCAGCGCTGCATTGAAGAGACAGCCGGCGTTCAGCCGACACTCCTGCGTCCGCCCGGCGGAATCTATGACACAAAGGTCTTACAGCAAAGTATTTGCGCTGACCTGCCCATCGTGCTGTGGTCAGTCGATCCCGAGGACTGGCGGCGGACGGACAGTAACACGGTCGCGACGCATATTATCCGTAAGGCGGAAAACGGCGATATCATTTTGATGCACGACATGTCCGATTCGAGCGTGGACGCGGCGCTTCGGGTGATCGACGAGCTAAGCGCGCAGGGCTTCCGCTTTGTTACGGTTTCGGAGCTGTCTGAGCTTGCCGATGCACCGATGCAGGGGGGAGAGGCGTATTATCGCTTTTCGTTTGCGAAGAACGACTCGATCTCCGACCGTGAGGCGGAGACGGAGCCTTGCACAAAACCCGCTTTTCCGCCGCCGCGTCCTTGCAAACCTGCGTTCATCAAGCGGCAGAATTCCCTGAGATCGCCCTGCTGCGTGCCGATGGCGTATTGATATGCGCCGTCCGTTCCCGCAAACACCGCGCAGCGCCCGCCGCAGACGGAGAGAACCGCGTCGGCAAGGCGGCGCACGGCATTTGGCTGCATGGCGCTTTCAAATAGCAGCACATCGCCCTTGCCCGCAAGCGCCTGTGCTTTTTGCGCAAACAGCTCGTTTTCCAACTGCGTGACGCGGTACTGCGCCGCGCCGAGCTCCTCCTTCTGCCTTGCGGCAGCGGCGGCGATTTGCAGCGGTTTTGCGGAAAGCAGCGCGGAAATTTCACGAGTTTGGTCATAGATTGCGCCGAAATAGGCAAGCGCCTGCCTGCCGCAGAGCAGCTCGATCCGCGAGCCTGCATGGAAGCGCGTGACGGAGAGCAGCTTGACCAGCCCGATCTCACCCGTCTGCGCCACATGCAGCCCGCAGCAGGCGCAGGTGTCAAGCTCGGGGAAGCGGACGATGCGCACCGCGCCGGTCAGCGTCTTTTTGCTGCGATAGGGAAGCGTGGCGAGGGCGTCCGCATCGGGGTAGAAGATCTCTGTTCTGACATTTTTCCAGATCGCCTCGTTTGCGGCAAGCTCGATCTCCTTCAGCTCCTGCTGCGTGATCTCGCCCGTGTAGTTGATGGTGATTGCCTCGCTGCCCATGTGGAAGCCGACATTATCATACCCGAAACGCCTGTGAATGATGCCCGAGACGATGTGCTCTCCCGAATGCTGCTGCATGAGGGAGAAACGGCGCGTCCAATCAATGCGGCATATGACCGTCTCGCCCACGGGGAGCGGCTGATCGCACAGATGCACAACCTCGTCGCCCGCCTCACTGACATCGAGTACCCCCGCGGAACCGAGCGTGCCAAGGTCGCAGGGCTGTCCGCCGCCCGTCGGATAGAAAATCGTGCGGTCAAGAATGACGCGCCAGCCGCCCTTTGCCGCCACGCACGAGAGCACGGCTGCCTCCGCTTCCGTCTGATATGGATCTACATAATATAATTTTTCCGTCGGCATTTTGCTTCCTCCGTAATCTCGAAACTGTAGGGCGGGGACATGTCCCCGCCGGTGTAGGAACTACCAACTGCGTACAAACTTGTTTATTTGTACTGTCTGCCGCTTCGCGGCCGGTGGGGACATGTCCCCGCCCTACATAAATATTAATTATTATACCACAGTGCGGTGGTTGCTTCAAGCGTTGGTGTGAAAAAGAGCGAAAGAGTGCAAAATAGAAAAAGCCTTGCAATTTCGGAGAAAAAATGCTATTCTGTATGCGAAAGACTGGGAGAGCTTCGAAATTGCGGCATATGCGTCCATCGCGCGCTGCGGTTTCGTTGACAGAGGTTAGGAGGTCATTTTATTATGAAGAAAATCACCGGCTCCATTGTCGCTTTGGTGACTCCGTTTAACAAGGACGGCTCCGCCGATTACGGCAGACTGCGGGAGCTTGTCGATTGGCATATTGCAAACAAAACTGACGCGATCTTAGTGCTCGGCACAACGGGCGAGACCGCCTCGACAACGCTGGAAGAGGATATCAAGACGGTCGAATGCGTGATCGGTCATGCAAACGGGCGAATTCCCGTCATTGCAGGCAGCGGCTCGAACTCCAGCGAGATGCAGAAGCATAAGAGCGTGATCTATTCTCAGCTGGGTGCGGACGCGCTGCTTTGCATCAGCCCTTATTATGTCAAAACGAACGAGGAGGGCATGTACCGCCATTTCATGATGTCGGCGGACGCGGCGTCCTCTCCGATCATTCTTTATAATGTCCCAGGACGCACCGGCTGCAAGATCTCGCCCGAGGTTGTGCGCCGCCTCTCGACCCATCCGAATGTGATGGGCATCAAGGAAGCCAGCGGCGACATGTCCTACGCGATGAAGGTCGCCCGTTATCTGAGCGACGATTTTGTGATGTACTGCGGCAATGACGATATCACCGTGCCGCTGCTGTCCGTGGGTGCCTCGGGTGTGATCTCGGTTTGGGCGAATATCATGCCCCGCGAGGTGCACGATATGGTTACGGACTATTTGGAGGGGCGGCATGAAAAGGCGCTCAAAACACAGCTCCGTTATCTCGATCTCATCAACGCCCTCTTTATGGAGGTCAATCCGATCCCCGTCAAGGAAGCGATGAATTTGATGGGACTTAAGGCGGGTGCGTTCCGTATGCCGATGTATCCGATGGCGCCGGAGAACCGCGCAAAGCTGGCAAGGATCATGCGCGAAGCGGGACTTCCCGTGCAGGAGGAGGCACAATGAAGCTTTTTTTGAGCGGCTACGGCAAAATGGGTCACATGGTCGAGACGCTGGCGTCGGAAAAGGGCTGGCAGATCGTCGGTCATGCGGACATTGACTGCACGGAAAACTATGAGATTGCGCCCCGGGCGGATGCCTGCGTGGACTTTTCGGGTGTCGGCGCGCTGCCGCATCTGCTTGCCTATGTGAAGCGGACAGGCACGCCCCTTGTCAGCGGCACGACGGGTCTGACCGAGCCGGATTTTGCCGCCCTGCGTGAGGCTTCCGAGACGGTTCCGGTCATTTGGACGGCGAACTATTCCACGGGTGTGGCGGTCATGCGCAAGATGCTGACCGAGTATGCGCAGGTGCTTGCCGACTGGGACAAGGAGATTGTCGAGCTGCATCACAATCAGAAGGTCGATGCGCCGAGCGGCACGGCAAAGCTGCTCTTGCAGGCGCTTGATCCCGACGGTGAGGCGCTGGTCGTGCACGGCAGAGAGGGACTCTGCGGCAAACGGAAAAAAGAGGAGATCGGTGTCTTCTCCCTGCGCGGCGGCACGGTCGCGGGGGAGCATACGGTCAGCTTCTTCGGTGAGGACGAGATTTTGGAAATCACGCATAAGGCATCGAGCCGCAAAATCTTCGCCGCCGGCGCCCTGCGCGCCGCAGAAGCGCTTGCGAAGAAGCCTGCCGGCTGGTATTCCCTCGAGGAACTGTTGTTTTAACCGCGCATTGCATGGATGCGGCGTAGGGGCGGCTACCAGCCGCCCGCAAATGACGGAGCCGCTTCCACCGGGCGGCTGATAGCCGCCCCTACGATTTCACATGAGACCTGTTGCGCTACATGTATTTTACACATATGAGAGGAACATTATGGAAAAACTGAAACCGCGCACGCTGTCGGGCTTTATGGAGCTGCTGCCCGCGCCGCAGAGCCAGATGGAGAGGATGATGGCGATCCTGCGCGAAACTTACGAGCTTTACGGCTTTACCCCTTTGGACACGCCGCTTTTGGAGTCGGCGGAGATTCTTTTGGCAAAGGGCGGCGGCGAGACGGAAAAGCAGATTTACCGCTTCCAAAAGGGGGACAGCGACCTTGCCCTGCGCTTTGACCTGACTGTCCCGCTGGCAAAATATGTTGCCCTGCATGCCGGGGAGCTGAGCTTTCCCTTCCGCCGCTATCAGATCGGCAAGGTCTATCGCGGCGAACGGGCGCAGCGGGGGCGTTTCCGCGAATTTTATCAGGCGGACATCGATATCATCGGCGACGGCAAGCTCGACATTCTCAACGAGGCGGAGATTCCGTCCATTATCTACACGATCTTCCGCCGTTTGGGGCTGACGCGCTTCGTCATCCGCGTGAATAACCGCAAGCTCTTAAACGGCTTCTACGCCCTGCTGGGTTTGACAGAGAAGTCGGGCGACATTATGCGCACGGTGGATAAGCTGGACAAAATCGGCGCCGACAAGGTGCGCACTATCTTGCTTGAGGACTGCGGCTTGACGCAGGAGCAGGCGGACGAGATTCTCCGCTTCATTGCAATCAAAGGCACGAATGCCGAGGTGCTGGCAAAGCTTGCCGACTGGCAGGGAAAGAACGAGGTGTTCGACCTTGGACTGTCCGAATTGACTGCCGTCGTGAAGTATTTGGGCGCGTTCGGCGTGCCGGAGGAGAACTTTGCCGTCGATCTGACCATTGCGCGCGGCTTGGACTATTACACCGGAACGGTCTATGAGACGACCCTGCTCGACCATCCCGAGATTGGCTCGGTCTGCTCCGGCGGGCGCTATGACAGCCTCGCGGAGTATTACACCGACCGTCAGCTCCCGGGCGTGGGTATCTCTATCGGTCTGACCCGCCTGTTTTATGTCCTCGGAGAACAGGGAATGCTCAATCCCAACCTGCCCACCGCGCCTGCCGACTGCCTGCTGCTGCCGATGACGGAGGATGTCTCCGCCGCCGTGCGCCTCGCAACCGAGCTGCGCAAGGCGGGAATCCGCACGCAGATCTATTCCGAGCAGAAGAAATTCAAGGCGAAAATGTCCTACGCGGACAAGCTGGGCATACCCTATGTTGTCTTTTTAGGAGAGGACGAGATCGCGCAGGGCGTCTGCTCGGTCAAGAATCTGCGCACGGGCGAACAGGTCAGCCTGCCTGCCGAAGACGCGGCAAAGCTGATTTTTGACGGAATCTCCGCGATGTCTGACGACACCGTGATCATAGAAAAATAAATTTGGGGGAATCACCATGACACAAGGAAGAACACATACCTGCGGCGAGCTGCGGCTGTCTGACGCGGGCAAGACCGTAACACTTGCGGGCTGGATGGAAAATGTCCGCGAGGTCGGCGCGAATTTGGCGTTCGTCGTTCTGCGCGACTTCTACGGCACAACGCAGGTCGTCATTGAGAGCGAGGAGATGATGCAGGTCATCAAGCCCATCAACCGCGAATCGACGATCTCCGTGACCGGCGTCGTGCGCGAGCGGACGAGCAAGAACCCGAAAATTGCCACCGGCGAGATCGAGGTCGTGCCGGAGAAGATTGAGATTCTCGGCCGCTGCCGCTATAACTCTCTGCCCTTTGAGATCAATCGCTCGAAGGAGGCGGATGAGAACCAGCGCCTGAAGTATCGCTACCTCGACCTGCGCAATCCGGAGGTTAAGAAGAATATCATCCTGCGCTGCAATGTCGTTGCCGATCTGCGCCGCAGCATGACGGAGCACGGCTTCTTGGAGATTACCACGCCGATTTTGACCAGTTCCTCTCCCGAGGGCGCGCGCGACTATCTCGTGCCCGCGAGAAATCATCCCGGCAAGTTCTACGCTCTGCCGCAGGCACCGCAGCAGTTCAAGCAGCTCCTGATGACCTCCGGTTTTGACCGTTACTTCCAGATTGCGCCCTGCTTCCGCGATGAGGACGCCCGCGCTGACCGCAGCCCCGGCGAGTTCTACCAGCTCGACATGGAAATGGCGTTTGCCACGCAGGACGATGTGTTCGCCGTTTTGGAGGATGTTCTGCCGCCGATCTTTACCAAGTACGGCAAGTACAAGGCGGCATCCGCAGCACCCTTCCGCCGCATCTCCTACCGCGACGCGATGGATCGCTACGGCTCCGACAAGCCCGACCTGCGCATCGACCTCGAGCTGACCGACGCGACCGAGGCGCTTGCGGACTGCGGTTTTGCACCGTTCGAGGGGCAGACCGTTAAAGCGGTCGTCGTGCCGAATTTCACCAAGACCCGCAAATTCATCGACAAGCTCTGCGCCGACGCGGAAATGCTCTCCGGCGGTAAGGCATATTGGTTCCGCCTGGATGAAAACGGCGAGTTGGTCGGCGGCATTTCGAAGTTTGTCGCGGAGCATAAGGACGCGGTTGTTGAAAAGCTCGGCTTGCGCAAGGGCTGCTTTGTCGCGCTGGCAGCGGGCAAGTATAACGCCGCCGTCAAGACCGCAGGCGTTCTGCGCAAGCTTCTCGGCACGCAGGTCGAGGGTCACATGGATGCCGAGCGCTATGAGTTCTGCTGGATCGTTGATTTCCCGATGTACGAGATCGGCGAGGAGTCCGGCGAGCTGGAATTCTGCCACA
>JBJDYD010000130.1:0-1746 GCA_051867015.1 Faecousia sp.
TCGTGCGGAGCACACCACAGTCATTCACTCTTAGTCCTTAGCCCTTAGTCCAAAAAGGCTGTCCACAGGCGCGTCAAGGATGCCGCCTGCTACAGCTTCCCACAGACCGCCACCTATTCACTATTCACCATTCACTATTCACTAAAACAACACTCCCCGGAGGCTGCTATGAAGAAGGTTTTAATGCTCGGCACGGGCGGGACGATTGCTTCGGAGATGACGCACAGCGGCTTGACACCGGCATTGACAAGCGAACAGCTTGTGGAAAATGTGCCGGAGATCTCGAACATGTGCGAGGTGACCTGCCGTCAGCTCTTTTCCATTGACTCGACGAACATCACCCCTGCCCACTGGCTGACCATTGCGAAGGAAATTCAAGCGTCCTTTGACGAATTTGACGGCTTTGTCATTGCCCACGGCACGGATACGATGGCTTACACCGCCGCCGCGCTCTCCTATCTGATCCAGTATTCCCCGAAGCCCATTGTTTTAACGGGGGCGCAGAAGCCGATCCTCTTTGAAAATACCGATTCCAAGACCAACCTTGCCGACGCGTTTCGGGTGGCGGTGTCCAATCTGTGCGGCGTGCTGCTGGTGTTTAACGGGCGGGTCATTCTCGGCACCCGCGCCCGCAAGACAAGAACGACCAGCCTACAGGCGTTTTCGAGCATCAACTATCCCTTGCTGGCGGTGCTGCAAAACGGCTTTTTAATGGAATATATCCGTCCCGCTTCGCTGCCGCAGCCGCGATTTTATGACCGCCTGAACACGCGCGTCGGGCTGATGAAGATGATCCCGGGCGCGGACTGCGGGCTGCTGTCCTATCTTCTGGCGCACAACGACGCGGTGATCGTCGAGAGCTACGGCGTGGGCGGTCTGCCGTCGTATCAGGGCAGCGGCTTCTTCGATGTGCTCCGCCGCGCCATTGACGAGGGGAAGACCATCGTCATGACCACGCAGGTGCAGAACGAGGGCAGCAATTTGGCGGTCTATGACGTGGGCTTCCACCTCAAAAACGACCTGCACCTGCTGGAAGCCTACGACATGACCACGGAGGCAGCCGTGGCAAAGCTGATGTGGATCCTCGGGCAGACCAACGACGCCGACGAAATTCGGCGCCTGTTCTGCACGCCGGTGGCGTATGACCTGCTCTATCTAAAGGAGGAGGCATAGGATGGATCGGGCGCTTTTGGAGCGGCAGCTTGCGGAGCTTCCGCTGGCGCAATATGAATTTTTTCGGACGGAGGAGCTGGAATTCTCCGAACGCATCCGCAGGGTTTGCGAGGTCGAATGCCCGCGCTACGGCAAAACATGGGCGTGCCCGCCTGCGGTGGGAACGGTGGGGGAGTGCAAAGCGCGCTGCCTCCGGTATCCCGAGGGGCTGCTTTTGGTGACGCTGACCGAGGTTGAGGACATCGCGGACATGGAGGAGACCCTTGCTACCCGTCCTGCCCACGAGGCGCTCACCCACGAGGCGGCGGCGCTTCTTCGGGCGCAGGGGCTGGAGGTTATGGGGCTTTCGACGGATTCCTGCGCGATTTGTAAGGAATGCAGCTATCCGAACGCCCCCTGCCGCCATCCCGCGCAGATGTACCCCTGCGTCGAGAGCCACGGCATCGTTGTGACCGCGCTGGCGGAAAAGCACGGCATCGACTATCTCTACGGCGGCAATGTCGTGACATGGTTCTCCCTGCTGCTTTACCGCGGAGAGGGCGGTTGAATAGTGAATAGTGAAAAGTGAATAGT
>JBJDYD010000131.1:0-7534 GCA_051867015.1 Faecousia sp.
CACGGTTCTGTGGGAGGTCGGCTGGCGAACCAATCGTCAGCCTCCTACCCGATCATTGCCCCGCCCTACAGCCATAGAACGCACCCTCGCCGTAGGGCGCGACGACTCGGCGCGCCGGTGCAGGCACCCCCGTCCGCATAAGCGCTCCTCCCCTGTCATTGCGAGGCGCTTGCGCCGTGGCAATCTCGTGCAGGAACTACCAAGTGCGTACAAACCTCCGGCCTGAGATTGCCACGACCAGTGTGCGCACTGGTCTCGCAATGACAAGTGGGGTAGCCTTCTCATGTCGTTGCGAGGAGCGCAGCGACGCGGCAATCTGATTGATATCCGTGCGAAGCACACCACAGCCATTCACTCTTAGCCTTTAGCTCTTAGCCAAAAAACCGACCCAACCGATTTTTGTCTCGGTTGGGTCGGTTGTTATTATCCTTCCAATGTCTCGGAAAGCTCCAAGCCGGGGTTGCGGCGGATGGTGAAATCAATCGCCCACATACTCGAAAAGACCAGCAGCTTATGTCCGCGATAGTCCTCCAGCAGCTCCGCGTCGGACGAGAGGTTCAAGTCCTTCTCGTCGCACGGGCAGGTCTTGATAAACCGCAGAACCTCATAGGGCAGCCCCTCCATGCGCAGCTCCACGCCGTACTCACTGAGCATACGGTAGCGGAACACATCGAATTGCAGCGTGCCGACGACGCCGACGATGACCTCCTCCATGCCGGTGTTCGGCGTCTTAAAGATCTGAATGGCGCCCTCCTGCGCAATCTGCTCCGTGCCCTTGACGAACTGCTTGCGCTTCATCGTGTCCTTCGGGCTGACGCGGGAAAAATGCTCCGGCGCGAAGGTCGGAATGCCCGCAAAACGGAACTTCTTGCCCGGTACGGTCACGGTGTCGCCGATGGAGAAGATGCCCGGGTCGAATACGCCGATGATGTCCCCCGCATACGCCTCGTCGATGATCTCGCGCTCCTGCGCCATCATCTGCTGCGGCTGGGACAGGCGGAGCTTTTTATTGCCCTGCACATGGAAGACCTCCGCCTCGCGCTCGTACTTGCCGGAGCAGATGCGCATAAACGCCAAGCGGTCGCGGTGCGCCTTGTTCATGTTCGCCTGAATTTTGAACACAAAGGCGGAAAAATCAGGGGAAAACGCGTCAATCTCCCCGCAATCGGCAACTCTCGACAGGGGCGGCGGCGTCATGCGCAAAAACGCCTCCAAAAACGGCTCCACGCCGAAATTCGTCAGTGCCGAGCCGAAGAACACGGGGCTTAATTCGCCTCTGCGCACCTCGTCCATGTCAAATTCTCTGCCCGCGCCCAGAAGCTCGACGTCGTCTCTCAGCTGCTGCGCGCGATCCGCGCCGATCATCTCATCCACCACGGGATCGTCCAGCAGAACCTCCATTTTCTCCGCGCGGTGCTTGCCCGAGACGCCGGAGAAGAAGTCAATCAGACTCTTTTGGCGGTCGTAAACCCCCTGAAACTCCTTGCCGCAGCCGATGGGCCAGTTCACGGCGTAGGTCTCGATGCCCAGCTCCCGCTCCAATTCGTCGAGCAGGTCAAAGGGATCCTTCGCCTCGCGATCCATCTTGTTGATAAAGGTAAAAATCGGAATATGCCGCATCGCGCAGACCTTGAACAGCTTGCGCGTCTGCGCCTCGACGCCCTTGCTGCCGTCAATGACCATCACCGCCGAGTCCGCCGCCATCAGCGTGCGGTAGGTGTCCTCGGAGAAGTCCTGATGTCCCGGGGTGTCGAGAATGTTGATGCAGTAGCCTTCGTATTGGAACTGCATCACGGAAGAGGTAACGGAAATACCGCGCTGCTTTTCGATCTCCATCCAGTCCGATACGGCGGCGCGGGCGTTTTTCTTGCCCTTGACGGCGCCCGCCTGCGCGATGGCTCCGCCGTAGAGCAGGAATTTCTCGGTCAGTGTGGTCTTGCCGGCGTCCGGGTGTGAGATGATCGCAAAGGTGCGCCGACGGTTGATCTCCTGTTGTAAGGTTGACATAATATATAATTCCTCCCTATATTGCGTCGTTATCTTCAAAAAACGAACGCTAAGGCGGCGTAAGAGATCTTCGCGAGGCAGTCATAAACATAAAAACCTCCTGTAGTTCGGGGACATATCCCCCGACCGAAAGCTGCAATTCTATTTCGGGCGCGCAGAATCAAAATTATTTTATCACATTTTTCCGCCCATTACAAGCACCGCAGCGGATTTCGGTGATTTTTCGCGGATATCGGTTGCAATCGTCACGGGGGACTGGTATAATAAAACCATTCTGAACAACGGAGGTCGGTTTTTATGAGCTTCCTGAAGATCTTTTTGACCGAGGCGACCGAAGCGGCAACCCAGCAGGGCGGCACGCTGGACGGCATGGTGGATATGCTTGACAGCCTCATGCTCATCATGCTCTTCGGCTTCGGCATCTATGGACTTTACAGCGCCATTCGCCTGCGGAAGGAGCAGCTTCTCTTCCCGAACAAATTTCTCTATCCCGGCAACTGTGACCCGGCGGCTTGTCTTGACCCGGGGGAATTCATCGACTATATCATCCCGCGCGCGCTGATCCTGAGCGTTGCGCTGATTTTGCTCGGCGGACTGCTTGCGCTGAATTCCTTTGTGCTGCACATTGACTCGTGGCTCATCGACCTCGGCATGATCGTGATGCCGGTCGCCGTCATCGTTTGGTATTGCTTCGTGCAGCGCAAGGCGGCGAAGAACTACTGGTGATGCCGATGAAGCTCGTCATTTTGGACGGCTACGCCTCCAATCCGGGGGACGTGAGCTGGGAGGAGCTTGCCGCGTTCGGTGAGCTGACGGTCTATGAACGGACGGCGAAGGACGAGGTTGCCGCGCGTATCGGAGACGCGGAGATCGTGTTTCTGAATAAGACCCCCGTGGACGCGGCGGTATTCGAGCAATGCAAGAAGCTGCGTATGATCGGCGTTCTCGCCACGGGCTATAATATTGTGGACATTGCCGCAGCCAAGGCGCACGGCGTCACGGTTTGCAACGTCCCCGGCTATTCCACGGGCGCGGTGGCGCAGATGACCTTTGCCCTGCTGCTGGAAATGACGCAGCATGTGGGCGCGCATTCGCAGGCGGTTCACGGGGGGCAGTGGCAGAGCTGCCCGGATTTCTGCTTCTGGAACGCGCCCTTGACGGAGCTTGCGGGCAAGACCCTCGGGATCGTCGGCTACGGCGCAATCGGGCAGGCGGTCGGCAACATCGCGCAGGCGTTCGGAATGCGGCTTTTGGTCACGGCAAGGCATACAAAGCCCGTGCCGGAGGGCGCGCAATTCGTCACCTTGGACGAGCTGCTGACCCGTTCGGACGTTGTGACGCTCCACTGCCCGCAGACGGCGGAGAATCTGCATATGCTTGACGCGGCGGCGCTCGCCAAGATGAAGGACGGCGCGATTCTGCTCAATACCGCCCGCGGCGGACTGATCGACGAGCAGGCGGTCGCGGACGCGCTGCAAAGCGGCAAGCTCGCGGGCTACGGCGCGGATGTTGTTTCCAAGGAGCCGATTGCGGCGGATAACCCGCTGCTGACCGCGCCGAACTGCTATCTGACGCCCCATATCGCATGGGCGCCGAAGGAAACCCGCCTGCGCCTGCACCACATCGCGGCGGAAAACCTGCGTATGTTTTTGAACGGCACCCCGCAGAATGTCGTTTCATAGTGAATAGTGAAAAGTGAATGGTGAATAGTGAATAGGTTGTGCGTTGATCGTGAGCTGCGATAGATCGTGAAAAGCCTCCCACTGTGTCATTGCGAGGAGCGCAGCGACGCGGCAGCGCAGCCGTTCGCGAGGAACGAGCGTTACGGATGCGGCGTACCCCTTGCGGATGCAATCTTGTGCAGGCACTGCCAAGTGCGTACAAAGCTACAGCCGGAGATTGCCACGACCGGTGTGCGCACAGGTCTCGCAATGACAAACAGGGTAGCCAATTATGTCATTGCGAGGAGCGCAGCGACGTGGCAATCTTGTGCAGGCACTGCCAAGTGCGTACAAAGCTACAGCCGGAGATTGCCACGACCGGTGTGCGCACTGGTCTCGCAATGACAAACGGGGTAGCCAATTATGTCATTGCGAGGAGCGCAGCGACGCGGCAGCGCAGCCGTTCGCGAGGAACGAGCGTTACGGATGCGGCGTACCCCTTGCGGATGCAATCTTGTGCAGGCACTGCCAAGTGCGTACAAAGCTACAGCCGGAGATTGCCACGACCGGTGTGCGCACTGGTCTCGCAATGACAAACGGGGTAGCCAATTATGTCATTGCGAGGAGCGCAGCGACGTGGCAGCGCAGCCGTTCGCGAGGAACGAGCGTTACGGATGCGGCATACCCCTTGCGGGTGCAATCCCGTGCAGGCACTGCCGGGCGCGTACCGGCTTGAAAGAAACGGGAAAGAACGGAACGACGAACGACCTATTCACTGTTCACCATTCACCATTCACTGTTCACTATTTATTGCAAAAACCCGCTCCTCTCCGAAAAAACGGAGGGGAGCGGGTTTTTGAAAACGGGCAGCGATCCGCCGCCTATCACCTGATGAATGCTTCGTTATTCCTCATTTCCGGAACGGGATCCGTTCTGAGCCTGCACGCCTTGCTGCTCCTTCTTTGCATGGTTGGTGCTATAGATCAAGCTGCCGGTTGCGGGTTGATAAATCCCGCTTTCCTCCACAGGACGATGCAAAAGATGGCGGTAATACCGTGCACGCCTTTCTGCCAAATGCCACGGCGTGTAATCCACACCGGGTCCTAAATTGACTTCAATGATATATGGGAGCATCGTCTCACGGTCAATGGCGGCATCGATCCCGTAGCAGCTGACGAGGCGGTCATTAAACCGATCAAGCGCATTCGGCACCGCGGTGCCGAGGAAGATCAGCTCTTGCATCAGCCGATCCGCGGCAGGCCCGAATTCGCGGAGCAGTACCTCCTCCGCAAGCGTTACGGCGCCGCCGCTGGAGCCGTTTGCCACAAAACGGGAGCCGCCCACACGGGCGTGGATCACGGCGATCTCCCACGCGCCATCTTTTCCGCGAGAGACCAAAAGGCGGAAATCCAAAGCGAGACCCTGCGCATTATGGAAGTCCAGGCAGGGCTGCAAAATATACTTATGGAAGACCGCTTCGCGGCACAGCCTGTCCCATATCTCTTCTGTCAGAATGCCTTCGGACTGCGCATTGCTGTAGTACAGGACGCCGTCTCTTTTCTCGATGTAGGACAACCCGATGCCCTTATTGCCTTTGGCAGGCTTTACAATGCAGCGTTGAAAACAGAGCATTCCGCGGCGAATGTCTTCAAACGAGTCCACGCGGTAGGTCGGAATGGAATATGCGCCAAGACCGGAAGCAATCAGAACCTTGGGCAGTGAAAGCTTGTCAATATAATTTGTGAAGCCGTTAAGGATGGTACAGCCCTCCAGCCATTCGCAAAACGCCGCATAATGCTGCTGCAGGATATGGTAGGGCAAAATGACCCGATTCTCCAAAATGCGGGGGACGATGCTTTCCGCAATGACAAAGCCGTCGGCGCTCCAAAACAAGCCGCGTCCGTAAAGCGTACCGTCGTCTCTTTTTTTGCAGTCGTACAGACAAAAGATCGCCGCACGGACGCCGTAGGCAAAGCTTGTTTGCAAAAGGATCCTGTAATAGAGATTCTGCACGGAAGAATACGAGTTATCCCGCATTTGTTCTATCGGTTCGTCGACCACGATCGCGATCTCGGCTTGCAGCATTTGACACCTCCGGACTTGTTGTACGCTTGCAGGGGATTAAAATGAGAATAGATTTTCCAGCTCCGACGGGTCGATCAGAAGCTGAATGACGATCAGCACGGCGGCGAAGGCGAGCAGCGCGCCGATGGCGATCCAAAGCTTTTTCCGAAAGGCGCGGGAGCGTTCGCTTCTTGTGCGGTTCGGCTGATTTGCCACGCTGCGGCGCGGCGCGGGGGGCGTCGGCTTTTTTGACTTCGCTGCCATTTACTGCTTCGGCTCCTTCACGGACTCAACCAGCCCGTTGGCAAGCCCGGCAAGCCCCTGCAGGTCGGACGGGATGATGATCTTCGTCGCCTTGCCGTCGGCGACCTTCTGCATGGCTTCGAGCGCCTTGAGCTTGATCACCTGATCGTTGGGGCATGCCTCGTTGAGCAGACGCATTGCCTCGGCGGTCGCCTTTTGGACGGCGAGGATTGCCTCCGCCTGACCTTGCGCGCGGAGGATGGCGGACTGCTTTTCCGCGTCCGCGCGGAGAATGGCGGATTCCTTTTCGCCCTCTGCCACGAGGATCTGCGAACGCTTTGTGCCCTCTGCCTGCAGAATCGCCTGACGGCGGTCGCGCTCGGCTTTCATCTGCTTCTCCATCGAGTTTTGAATATCCTGCGGCGGCAGGATGTTCTTCAGCTCCACGCGCGTGACCTTAATGCCCCACGGGTCGGTCGCCTCGTCCAAAATGGCGCGCATCTTCGTGTTGATCACATCACGGCTGGTAAGGGTTTGATCCAGCTCCAAATCGCCGATAATGTTACGCAGGGTGGTGGCGGTCAGCGTCTCCATTGCCATCATCGGCTGCTCGACGCCGTAGGTATAGAGCTTCGGGTCGGTGATCTGGAAATAGACAACCGTGTCGATCTGCATCGTAACGTTGTCCTTCGTGATGACGGGCTGGGGCGGATAGTCCAGCACCTGCTCCTTCAGGCTCACGCGGCGGGCAATGCGCTCGATGAACGGGAGCTTGAAATGGATGCCGACCTCCCAGACCGCCGAGAACGCGCCGAGACGTTCAATGACGTAGGCGCGGGACTGCTGGACAATGGCGATGTTCTTAATGATGATAATAAACAGGATAATGACGGCTGCAATAATGATGATGGCTGCGGAATAATTGCTCCAAAATTCACTCATAGTTTTTCCTCCTCTTTTTTGACAGGTTCAACGACAGGCTCGACGCAGACCTTTGCGCCGACGATATCCGTGATGCGGACGAGCGTGCCGACCTCAATCGGCTTCTCGCTCCGCGTACGGGCAGACCATTCGACACCGTCGATTTTGACCGCGCCTTTTCCGTGCAAGGTGTCAATCCGTTCGATCACGACGGCGCGCTTGCCGACGTTGCCGCGTGCGTTGGTCTGCTCCGTGTGCGGAACCAGATACTTTTTTGTCAGCGGACGTATCGCAAGCAGCAGCAGCGCGGAGACGGTGAAAAACAGCAGAATTTGCAGCCAAAGATCCGCGCCGCACAGGGCGGATATCATTGCAGCCAGCGAGCCGCCGACAAACCATATAGAGACTAAGGCTGCCGTGGCGGCTTCCAAGACGGCAAAGATAATCAACGCGGTAAGCCAGATCCATTCCATTTGAGGCATTGAATGCATCTCCTCCTTCTTCAATCTTCCAATACGGTGTTCGGCTCGTACAGCCCTTCGGGAGCGACGGCCTTGCGCACCCAATCAAAGGTCGCCAGCTTCATTCATCCGACGAGTTGAAGCGCAGCGGCATGGAGAAAATGGCATCTATTTCTG
>JBJDYD010000132.1:0-7455 GCA_051867015.1 Faecousia sp.
AGTCGTCGTGCCCTACGAGCTACCTACAGTTTTAAGCGTTACAAGCTAGTAGGGGCGGCTACCAGCCGCCCGGTGCAGGAACCACCGACTACGTGCAAACTCCCTTCCCATGTCATTGCGAGACCAGTGCGCACACTGGTCGTGGCAATCTCCAGCTATAGATTTGTACCCACTCGATACTTCCTGCACGAAATTGCCACGTCGCTGCGCTCCTCGCAATGACACGGAAAGGCTGCCCTAATCTGTCATTGCGAGACCAGTGCGCACACTGGTCGTGGCAATCTCAGGCTATAGATTTGTACCCACTCGATACTTCCTGCACGAGATTGCCACGTCGCTGCGCTCCTCGCAATGACACGGAAAGGCTGCCCTAGCCTGTCATTGCGAGACCAGTGCGCACACTGGTCGTGGCAATCTCCGGCTATAGATTTGTACCCACTCGATACTTCCTGCACGAGATTGCCACGTCGCTGCGCTCCTCGCAATGACACGGAAAGGCTGCCTCCCTCGGTTTACCTCTTCACTATTCACTATTCACTCTTCACTCTTCACTATTCCCCATTCCCCCGCCCGTTTCCAAATTCTCCACAGAATCAGGAGGTAACAAAATGAAAAAGACCCTATCCCTTCTCCTCGCGTTCACCCTTCTCCTCACCCTTCTTGCCGGCTGTTCCGGCAGCGAGACGGAGGAGGCAAAGTCCGACCAGTCCGCCCTCTACGAGCAGGTCATGGCGCGCTTCGACGGCAATTTAGAGCAAGGCGCGGTCGTCAAGGTGCTTGAAAACGACACCGCCGTCGAGCTTGGCTATGTCGATGCCCTCATCGACGCGTTCAACGAGGCGTACAAGGACAAGGGCATCTCCGCCGAGCGCATGAATGTCGATCAATATTCCGACCTCGCCACCGATGGGCCCTACGGCTACGGTCCTGACGTATGGTATCAGGCGAACGACATTCTGATGAAGTACGCCGATAAGCAGCACATTCTCCCCCTGCCCGTGCAGGAGATGGACTGCTACGAGCAGATCCCGCAGAGCGCGTGGGATGCCTACGCCACCGACATGAACGGCGAGACCTTCTACTGCGGCATCCCCGTGAATGTCCAGTCCGGTATGCTCTACTATATCGAATCCAGCCTCCCGCAGGATTGGCAGACAAATTGGGACGTCAACCAAAACGGCACGCCCGACTTCTTCGAGACCTATACCGCCCTCTATGCCTACTCCGAGCTGTGCAAACAGGGCGGGCAGCCGACGCAGTACGGCTACTTGGATGAAACCGTCGATACCTATTTCATGAGCGGCTACCTGATGACCTTCGGCGCGTACATCTTCGGCGACAACGGCACGAACCCGTCGGACATCGGCTTGGCGGCGGGCGACGCGGTCAAGGGCGCAAGGATGATCCGCCAGTGGGCGGGCGAGATGAACAACACCGAAGTCCTCGATAAATCCTTCTCCTCCGCCGCCTACCAGTACCTCGCCGACCGCGTGATGCTCTGCACCGTCACCACCCCCGATGTCTACCGCATGTTCATCCGTTCCATGACCGCCACGGGCAACTGGACGGAGGAGGAAGCCATGGCAGACCTCAAGATGATTACCGTCCCGCGCCTGCCCGTCAGCGGCGACCTAACCTCGGACCATTGGGAGGATACCGTGCTGCAGCAGGATACCCTGACCACCGAGACAAAAATGATGGGCGGCATCAACGGCTACGGCATCTCGGCATATACCAAATGCCCGAACGCCTCCCTCGCCTTTGTGGAATTCGCCACCGCCTATGCGCAGGTCGTGCTCCGCAATCAGTACCTCGGCGTCGCGCCCGCGAGAGCCGACGCGGCGGCGACGATCTCCGAAACGGACCCCACCGTGGGCATTCTCTTTGACCGCCTCGACCGGGGCTATATCAGCATCATGCCCGCCATCACGGAGATCGGGCAGCTCTGGACGCCTGCGGAGTCCTTCCTGATCGACCTCTCCACCGACCCCTACCGTGAGGAGCGCGGCGAAGCACTGCTGTTCACCACGGACGCGGAAATTCAGGCGGGCTTGGATCGTCTGTGTACGCAGATCCGAGACGCCATCGAGACGCTCTCCTGAGGTAACACGCCATGCGAAAGAAGCTAAATTCCTTCACTTCCTTTTTCAAGGGAAGCCCGTGGCAGGTGCGGCTGTCCATGGGCGTGATGGGCTTGGGGCAGCTCTGCTACGGGCAGCTCGTCAAGGGGCTGTTCTATCTCTCCGCCTTCGGCGTGTTCCTCGGCTACTTCATCACGCGGGGCTTTCGCGACCTGATCGGCTTCTTCACCCTCGGCACGAAGGAGGAAAACCTCTGGTTAGGCATCCCCGGCGATAACTCCCTGACCATGCTCATCTTGGGACTGTTCGCCATCTTCCTGCTGATCTTCTGGATCCTGCTCTATGTCACCAACGTCAAGGATGCCGCCTTTACCGCCCGTGAACGCGCCGAGGGCATTCCGCCGCGGAACTTCCGCCGTACCCTGATGACGGCGGCGGACGAGAAATTCCATGTCACCGCCCTGTCCGTGCCGCTGGTGGGCGTGGCGATCTTCTCCGTCCTGCCCATCGTGTTCATGATCCTCATCGCCTTTACGAACCTCGGCGGCGATGTGGTCTATCCGAAGCTGGCGGACTGGTCGTTCTCCGCATGGGGCAAAATTCTGAGCCTCGGCAAGATCGGCAGCACCTTCTTCAAGATCCTGATCTGGAACATCCTGTGGGCTGTGGTATCCACCGTGCTGAACTTTGTCATCGGTCTCGGCATGGCGCTGCTGCTGAATAAGCGCAATGTCAAAGGCTCGAAATTCTGGCGCGCCTTCCCCATCCTCGCCTACGCCATCCCGGGCTTTATCACCATGATCGGCTTCAAGTTTATGTTCTCCCAGAGCGGACCCATCAACTATTACTTGGAGCAAGCGGGACATATGCGCATCTTCTTCCTCACGAACGACGCCTCCGCCAAATGGTGGGCGCGGGGCATCGGATTGTTCGTGAACGCGTGGATCACCACCCCCTCGATCATGCTCATGACCACGGGCATTTTGAGCAATATCAATACCGACCTCTACGAAGCCGCCTCGCTGGACGGTGCCTCCGCCTTCATGCAGTTCCGGAAGATCACCCTGCCCTTTGTGATCTTCTCCACAACCCCGGTGCTGATCAGCCAGTTTGTGGGAAATTTCAACAATTTCGGCATTTTCTTCTTCCTGCGCGGCGGCGTCATCTCCAACTACGCGGACTACTTCCTCGCCAGCGACACCGACCTGCTGATCAACTGGCTCTATAAGCTGTCGGTGGATAATAACTATTATTCCATCGGCGCGGCAATCAGCCTGATCATCTTCCTCATCACGGCGACGCTCTCCCTCTCGGTCTATGTCCGCTCGGCAGCCTATCGGCAGGAGGATACCTATCAATGAAAAAGAAAAAATTAACACCCCGCCGCGTCGCGGACAATTTCCGCACCTATCTGCTGCTGCTCATCATGTCGGCGATCTTCCTGTTCCCCTGCCTGTGGCTGGTGCTGGCGTCGTTTTCGAAAACCGGCAGCCTGTACGACTTCAAGGGCTTCTTCCCGAAGGCGTTCAGCGTGCAGACCTTCATCGACCTCTTTACGGACGACGTGAACGGGCTGTATCCCTATAAGACATGGTTTTTCAATACGCTCTACGTCGCCGCGGGGAGCTGCATCCTCGGCACGATTTTAACGCTGCTGACGGGCTATGTCATGTCCCGCTTCCGCTTCAAGGGCAGAAACGGCGTGAAGAAGCTGACCTTGGTGCTGGGCATGTTCCCCGGCTTCATGGGCTTAACGGCAGTCTATATCATCATGACGCAGCTCGGCTTAATCAACCGTTTGGAGGCGCTGATTTTCTTCTACGCCGCCACCGCGCCGGTAAGCTATATGGTGCAGAAGGGCTATTTTGACTCCATCCCTCGCACAATCTTCGAAGCGGCACGCTTAGACGGCGCAACCAATCTGCAGGTATTCACAAAGGTCACCCTGCCCTTAAGCAAGCCGATGATCGTCTATACCGTCCTGACGCAGTTTGCGTGGCCGTGGAGCGACGTCCTGCTGCCGAAGCTGCTGTTGAAGGACAGGAACATGTGGACAGTAGCGGTAGGACTGTTCAATCTGCCGGAGCAGCACTTTGCCCGCTTCGCCGCCGGCTCGGTCTTCATCGCGGTTCCGATCGTGATTCTGTATTTCTGCCTCGTAAAATACATCGTCAACGGTCTAACCGCCGGTTCCGTCAAAGGCTAACCCCCAAAAACCGCCGCCCCCACCGTAGGGCGCACCCCGCCGTAGGGGACGCCGTCCCCGGCGTCCCGCGTGCAGGAACCCCCAACCCCGCACAAGCTCCCCCTCAATGTCATTGCGAGGAGCGCAGCGACGCGGTAGCGCAGCCGTTCGCGAGGAACGAGCGTTACGGATGCGGCATACCCCTTGCGGGTGCAATCCCACGCACACGCCCCCAAAAACCCACCGCACCTCTGTAGGGCGGAGACATGTCCCCGCCGGTGCAGGAACCACCAACCGCGTACAAACCTGCTGTCGCCCACGCGACACGGCACGCCCAGTGGTCGTGCCCTACGACCCTCGAACGCACCCTCACCGTAGGGGACGCCGTCCCCGGCGTCCCGCGTGCAGGAACCCCCAACCGCGTACAACCCTCCCTCCCCTGTCATTGCGAACCCAGTGCGCACACTGGGTGTGGCAATCTCACGCACACACCCCCAAAAACCACCGCACCCTGTAGGGCGGGCGACCGTCCTAAGCCGGTGCAGGAACTACCAACTGCGTACAAACCTGTTCATCCCTACCGTCTGTCGCTTACGCGATCGGCGGGGACATGTACCCGCCCTACAGCCGTAAATCGCACCCTCGCCGTAGGGCGCGACGACCCCGGCGCGCCGCGTGCAGGAACCACCACCCCCGCACAAGCTCCCCCTCAATGTCATTGCGAGGAGCGCAGCGACGCGGTAGCGCAGCCGTTCGCGAGGAACGAGCGTTACGGATGCGGCATACCCCTTGCGGGTGCAATCCCACGCACACGCCCCCAAAAACCCACCGCACCCGTAGCGCGCGGCATCCCTGACGCGCCTGTGCAAGCACCCTGCTTTAGCTAAGGGCTAACGGTAAAGGGTCGAGGTGCGCTTCCCACGGATAAAATTGGAATCCGCGCGGAGCGCTCCGACACTTTTCACTGTTCTCTATTCACTATTCTCTATTCACTACCCCCCCCGCAAAGGCGCGTCAGGGCTGCCGCGGGCTACAGCTTCAACCGGAGCAACCATCCCCCAAAAACGATACATGGAGCCACGCCTATGAAACGATTCCTATCCTTCCTCCTATTGCTGTCCATCCTCTCTGCCCTCCTCGCCGCCTGCGGCAAATCCGAACCCGTTGCCGAGCCGCAGCCGCCCGAAAACATCCCCGACGACAACTGCCGCAACTGGTACGAGATCTTTGTCTATTCCTTCGCCGATTCCGACGGCGACCGCATCGGCGATCTGCGGGGCGCAACGGAAAAATTGGACTATGTCCGCGACATGGGCTTTACCGGCATCTGGCTGATGCCGATCATGCCGTCGCCGTCCTACCATAAATACGACGTGACGGACTATTACGCCATCGACCCCGCCTACGGCACCTTAGAGGACTTTCAGGCATTCTTGGACAAGGCGCATTCCCTCGGCATCAAGGTCATCTTAGACCTCGTCCTAAACCACACCTCCAACCGGCACCCCTGGTTCCAAGACGCCAAAACCGGCGAAAACGCGGCATATCGGGACTATTACAATTTCCAATCCGAAGCCGCCTCCGGCTATCAGCAGCTCGGGGACAGCTATTACGAATGCCGCTTTGTCTCCACCATGCCCGACCTGAACCTCGATGCCCCTGCCGTGCGTGAAGAGATCGTCAATATTATGACCTATTGGCTGGATATGGGCGTGGACGGCTTCCGCTTGGACGCGGTAACGAGCTACTATACCGGCAACAACGGCAAAAACATCGAATTCCTCTCATGGCTGAACGAGGAAGCCAAGCGCATCGCCCCGGATTGCTACATGGTCGGCGAATGCTGGGCGGACGAATCCACCATCGTCAATTACTACACCTGCGGCATTGACAGCTTCTTCTGCTTCCCCCTCTCGACGGGCAGCGGCAAGGGTGCCCTTGCGGCGATCTTGGACGAGGAGGCGGCCGCCCGCGGCGCAGCCTACGGCGAGCTGACCATGCACTTAGAGGAGCGCTACGGCACCGACGTCCTGATGGCACCCTTCCTGGATAACCACGATACCGACCGCATCGCAAGCGTCGTCGGCGTCTACAGCTTGGAGCGCCTCAAAGCTGCCTACGGTATGCTGGCCATGCTGCGGGGCGGCACCTATGTCTACTACGGCGGCGAGACGGGCATGATCGGCACCGGCGCGGATCCCAATAAGCGCATCGGTATGCTGTGGACGACCCTCCCGGAGACAACCGCCTGCCCGCCGGGCACCACGGAGGCAAAATATCCGTTGGAGAGCGTAGAGAAGCAGCAGGCGGACGAAAACTCCCTGCTCAACTACGTCCGCGCCGCCATGCGCCTGCGCAACACCTATCCCGCCATCGCCCGCGGCACCACGGAGCTGCTGCCGACGCAGGACGAAGACCTGTGCCTCCTGCGCCGCACATGGAAGGACGACAGCATCGTCATTGTGCTGAACCTCTCGGCAGAAAAAAAGAGCGTCCCCGTTGACGCCCAAGCCCTTCTCTCCGTCCTCGACGCTAACACCGCCCACGGCATCGGCGCAACCTACGAAAACGCCACCCTAACCCTCGACCCATGGGGCATCGCCATTCTCCGATAACCCCGCAGACCCCCGAGATTCAGGGAACAGTGAATAGTGAATAGTGAATGGTGAATAGCTATCGGAACGCCCCACCCGCGTGCAGACACCAAAAAAGCCACCGCACCCCTGTAGGGCGGGGACAGTCCTAAGCCGGTGCAGGAACCCCCATCCCCGCACAAACCTCCCTCCCATGTCATTGCGAACCCAGTGCGCACACCGGGTGTGGCAATCCCACGCACACGCCCCCAAAACCCACCGCATCTCTGTAGGGCGGGGACATGTCCCCGCCGGTGCAGGAACCACCAACCCCGCACAAGCTCCCCCTCAATGTCATTGCGAGGAGCGTAGCGACGCGGCAATCCCATGCAGGAACCCCCAAAAAACGAACCCGCCTACAGCCGTAAATCGCACCCTCGCCGTAGGGGACGGCGTCCTCGACGTCCCGCGTGCAGGAACCTCCACCCCCGCACAAACTTCCCTCTCAATGTCATTGCGAACCCGGTGCGCACACCGGGTGTGGCAATCCCGTGCAGGAACCCCCAAAAAACGAACCCGCCCTACAGCCGTAAATCGCACCCTCGCCGTAGGGGAC
>JBJDYD010000133.1:0-1726 GCA_051867015.1 Faecousia sp.
GAGGTTGATCTTCTAACTCTTCTCTCCCGTTTGGATAATTTCGGCAGAATTTAGGTTATGACTGTCTCTGCCCACATTTTATATTCCGCGCGGAGCGCTCATAAGTCATTCACCCTTAGTCCTTAGCTTTTAGTCTGCGCAGAAGATTGCCGCGTCGCTGCGCTCCTGGCAATGACAGACCCGGGAGCGGTCGCAAAATGGAAAAAGCCCCGAGGTGCTTTCGCACTTCGGGGACTTTATTCTTGATCACACCAGCTCGATGATTGCCATCTCGGCTGCGTCGCCGCGGCGGGCGCCGATGCGGGTAACTCTCGTGTAGCCGCCGTTACGGTCAGCGTACTTCGGAGCCACTTCCTTGAACAGCTTGTGCGCGACATCTTCCTTCGTGATGTAGGACAGCGCTCTGCGGTATGCGGCGAGATCGCCCTTCTTGCCGAGGGTGATCATCTTCTCCGCGACCGGCTGCACTTCCTTTGCACGGCAGAAAGTCGTTTCGAGCTTGCCGTTCTCCAGCAGGTCAGTGGTGAGCTGACGGAGCATCGCTTTACGCTGATCGCTCGTTCTGCCGAGCTTACGGGTTCCAAACATTCGTATTTCCTCCTTCTTGAAAGGTAAAACGGGATTTCGTTATCAGTTATTGCCGGACTCTTCCGTGGCAAGGGACAGACCCATCATTGCCAGCTTGTTCTGCACTTCATCCAGCGACTTCTTGCCCATGTTACGAACCTTCATCATTTCCTCCGGCGTTCTGGAGATCAGATCACGGACGGTGTTGATGTTGGCGCGCTTCAGGCAGTTGAAGCTGCGGACGGAGAGATCAAGCTCCTCGATCGTCAGCTTGAGGGCAGGCGGATCGACATCCTGATTCTTCTCGCGCACGATGGACTGGCTTGCCACCGTCTCGGACAGGTCGGTGAACAGCGTCAGGTGTTCGGTCAGAATCTTTGCAGCGATGGAGACGGCATCCTTTGCCGTGGTGGTCGCGTCGGTCCAGACTTCCAGCGTCAGCTTGTCGAAGTCCGTCATGTTGCCGACACGGGTGTTCTCAACCGTGTAGTTGACCTTGTAAACCGGAGAATACAGGGAGTCTACGGGGATCACACCGATGGGGGTCTGCGGCGTCTTGTTGCGGTCGGCAGGAACATAGCCTCTGCCGCGGCTCATCGTGATCTCCATATTGAGCGAGGCATCCGGTCCGAGAGAGCAGATGTGCAGATCCTTGTTGATGATCTCCACCTCGTCGTCGGTCTTGATGTCGCCGGCAGTGACCTCGCACTCGCCGGTCGCGTCAATATAAACGGTCTTCACGCCGTCGCAGTTCATTTTAGAGATAATCCGCTTCACATTCAGAACAATCTCGGTGACGTCTTCCTTGACGCCGGGGATCGTCGAGAACTCATGCTGCACGCCCGCGATCTTGATAGAGGTCGCAGCAGTGCCGGGCAGCGAAGAAAGCAGGATTCTTCTCAGAGAGTTACCCAAGGTCGTGCCGTAGCCCCTTTCCAGAGGCTCGACGATAAACACGCCATGGGAAGGATCTTCGGGAGAGTCAATACACTCGATTCGCGGCTTGTCAATTTCTACCATTTACTAATACCCTCCTTATTAATGTGCAAAGCAAACGCTCTGCCTTGTAAAACAGCTTACCAATAAACGAGGGTGAAGCGTTATTTGGAGTACAACTCGACGATGAGGTGTTCTGCAATCTCGAAGTCGATATCGTCTC
>JBJDYD010000134.1:0-7433 GCA_051867015.1 Faecousia sp.
CGTCCAGGGAGCTGGAATACAAGGACGGAAAATACACGCTGACCCTGACGGATACGGCTGATCGACGACAGTGAGCTGGTAGCCTATATGCACTATGTTCTGGTGAACCCGGCCTATCACGGCCGCGGGATCGCCGGCACCATGATCGGAATGGTGAAAGAGAAGTACAGGAACTATCTCTATATCGAGATCATGCCGGAGGAGAGCAAAAACGCTTCTTTCTACGAAAAGTATGGCTTCCAGGTTATGTCGGACGGAGTTGCAATGCAGTTGTGTAATTTTTTAGATAGACGATAGTATAGGATTCATGTAACTCAACAAATTACGATTTTTCGGGCAGTTGATTGAGGTTATTTGCATAGCCGGGAGATTCTAAGATCTCCCGGCTTTTTTATAGAAGAAAAGACAGGAACAGGTCTTTCACAGACTTGTTCCTGTCGCAATGTTTGCAGTATTATTGTTTACGAAGATGCGCATCCCTGCGGAGCGTTTCTTTCAGTGCCTGTGCCATGTCCTTGACCATGCGGATTTCATATTCATCGCAGTCGGCAAGGATTCCAGCGATGTCCTTTTCAAATTGGACTTTGGATTTTACCACGCTATCACAAAGGAGGTCATCAACCGTAACGGACAGAGCATTTGCAAGGCTTACAATTGCGGTCAGGCTGACACGGGTGGTGCCAGTTTCGATGTTGCTCATGTGTGTCGGAGAAATCTCAACCATTTCGGCTAAACGCTCTTGCGTGAGGTCGGCTTTGATCCGTGCGATTTTGATCCGCTTGCCGATTGCCTGATTGCCTGTTCCGGGATTTTGGCGGTGCCTATGAAACCGTTAAATACGCTAAAAAGCAAGGAAAGCCGGTCATCAATCTTGCAGAACATAAATGAAATTGCACATTTGATATTGCCCTCCCCTATGGGTATAGTAAAACAAAAACAGGAGTGAAAACCATGAGTGACACATATTTTGATTTGCTCTCCCGTCTGGAGGATTCCTTCCCGGAGATCGACAGTGATATTGTGACGGATCTGCGGAAAACCGGCGAAGAATGCGCGGACATTCAACAGCAGATTTCTGATCCGAAACAGCGGTTCCCGTGTATTATGAAAGTGATGGAGGACAAAGGTGAGCTTCACCTGACCGCGGAGGAACACGCCGCATTTGTCCAATGCCTTCAGTTGCTCCGAAAGCCGGATGATATGGAGCGCCTGCAGCTTTACTTCCGCGGACATACGGATGCGGTGGCTTATCTCAAAAAATCAAAGCAATCTGATTTTAACGGCTCGGAACAATCCGGGCCGTTTTTTCATAGATAGCCTTGACTTTTTGATATGCGGATGTATAATATAAATGAAATTATCATAAAATATCTTATCATAAGGAGGTGCGAGTATGAAATTTATCGGTCGAAACGCGGAACTGACAAAGCTGAACACAGAATATGAGCGCGATGGCGGTTTCGTGGTCATCTATGGACGACGCAGAGTTGGCAAAACAACGCTGATCAAAGAGTTTCTGAAAAAGAAAACAGCCTTCTACTTCCTTGCAACGGAAGAACTTGAATCTCAGAGTATGAAGCGTCTGGCCGGCGTCGTTGCCCGCACAACGAAAAACTCATATCTGCAGAAAGCGGCATTTACGGATTGGCTGGATCTGTTCCAAGTGATTGCTGATTATAAACCGGAAGAAAAAAAAGTGCTGGTCATTGATGAGTTTCCGTACCTGGTAAAGACCAATCCGGCTTTCCCATCTATCTTACAGAACGCTTGGGATGAAATTCTGAAAGGCAGCAATGTGATGCTGATCTTGTCGGGTTCCCAGATCAGTATGATGCAGAAACACGCACTGTCCTATGACAGTCCTCTGTACGGCCGCAGAACTGCACAGATGCGTCTGGCTCCGCTTTCGTTTACGGATATATATGCCGTTCAGAAAATGCCTTTTGAACAGGCAGTGAAGCAGTATGCCGTGACGGGCGGTGTTCCCAAGTATCTGGAGTTTTTTGAGGATGAACGGGGACTGGAAGAACAGCTCAAAGATGCGGTTTTATCCAAAAGTGGATTTTTGTATGAGGAACCAAACTTCCTGCTGAAAAGTGAATCTGTTACAGCAGTGAACTATTTCTCCATCATCAAGGCAATTGCAGACGGAAACCACAAGCTGGGCAAGATTGCCGGTGTGCTGGGGCAGGAAACTTCCGCTTTGACGCCATATCTGTCTACACTTGCGGATTTGGGCTTCATCGAAAAGGAAACGCCGGTAACAGAAAAGAACCCGGAAAAATCCCGCAAGGGACTGTATTTCATCTCGGATAATTTCATTCGGTTCTGGTTCCGCTATGTTTATCCCTATAAGGGTGAACTGGAACTGGACAATATGCAGATTGTTTTGGATGAAATCAGAAAAGACTTTGTAGAGAAATTCGTAGCATTTGCTTATGAGGACATTTGCAAAAATATATTTGCAGAGTTGTGCAAGAATGGGGAGATTTCTTTTGTGCCATCCCGTATCGGCTCCTATTGGCTGAATGATTACGACGGCGACACGGAAATCGATGTAATGGCGGTAGATCATCAGAACAAGCGGATATTTGCCGGGGAATGTAAGTACCATGCCAAACCGGTGGATGCGCCGGTTTATTTCAGCTTGAAAGAAAAAGTATCAAATGCTGCTGAAATTGGAAAAGCATTTCCAGAGTATGAAGTGATCTATGGTATCTTTAGCAAAAGCGGCTTTACACAGCAATTGCTGGATACCGCCGGGGAAAGTACAAAACTGCTGTTGATTAACGAGGATCATATGATGTGAGAAAGAATGTAATAAACTTTCCAAAATAAAAATAAAAAAATAATGAAATTGCGGAAAGGCGGTTATTTTATGAAGAAGCAAAGCCGGACCAGGTTTTGCGCATGGATTCTTGCTGTCGTGCTCCTTTGGGGATGCTTCAGCGGAGTAAGCAGCGCAGCTGCTCTCACTGCTGCAACCCGGGCAGCTACAGACAACATTTTGAAAAACATCACCGGCGCAGCGGAATTTACAGTTGATCAACCTGTAGACAATGGGATCGTCATTGATCTGAAGGACTTCGGACTCTCGGAATCCAACTCTCCCGCGGACAACGAAACCGCTTTCGCCAATGCCATCGCCGAGGTCAAGTCTACGGGGGCATGGAAACTAAACATCCCCAAGGGCACCTATGCTGTGGCTATCACGGGGAAAGAAGCCATTAATCTGTCTAATCTGGAAAACCTCCTGTTAGAAGGAAATGGCTCAACCCTCATTTTCTCCGTGGGAACTACCCTGAATAATACCCCCGCATACATCACCATGAACAATTCCCAAACCATTGCCATTCAAAATCTGACTTTAGATTGGGATCGTTCCGTGTATCCTATTTTCGGCATCGGTCAGGTGTCGGCGGTAGATAACGAAGCAGGTACCGTAGACTTTACTTTCAGTGATATCACCGTAGCGGACGATGCTGTTTTCGGCGGCGGAAGAAGCTGGGATCCGGAGACCAACAACCGTTCCGAAACCAAGGGATTCCAATTCCCCGGCGGCGCCAGCGGCATTTCCTCCATGACCAAACTGGCCTCCAATCAGGTTCGGCTGACTTATAAGGATCCTGCCAATGTATCTTCTGCGGTGGTCGGGGAGTATGGTCAGTTCTGGTTTCGGCCGAAGCAGCTGGTCAACGGTTTCCGTATGCAGACAAACAGCCACATTACCTTTGACAATCTCCACATGTACACCGTTCCCTATCAGGCGATTTTCAGCAATGATTCGGAATATTTTCAGATGATCAATTCCTCTGTTGAGCCGGATCCTGAAACCAACGAGCGGTTTTCTTCTTACGGCGGCGTAGAGATCCACTCTGTGGACGGCTATTTCCGCATGGAAAACTGCCATTTAGAGGGCATTAACGACGACAACCTGCATCTGTCGAATCATTTCTTCGGCGGCGGTGTTGACGGCAATCCTAAAGTCGATGACTACACAGTGGCTTTGGATCACTTAGCCCGATGGATGCATGATACCGAGGTTTATGTCGGAGCTACCTTCGGTATGCGTGATGCCGAATTTAATGATCTTGGCTGGACTTCCAAAATCAAGAGCTACACATGGGAGAATTACTTCACAAGCGATGGCAACACCCCATGGCGTTGCACTGTGACTTTTGAAGATCCTCTCCCTTCTGATTACCAGGATACCAATCAGTTTTGGAACATGGACAAGAATACCGGCAACTACATTGTCAGAAACAACACCTTTGAAGGTGGTTTGGCTCACGCCCTGTATTTGGGTCTTGCGAACGGAACGGTAGAGAATAACCGGGTAGAAAACTTCGCCTATCCCGGTTTGATCCTCAACTGTTTGATCCGCTGGGATCGTTGGGCCATCGGTACACCTATCAGCAATGTGATCATCCGTGGAAACACCCTGAAGGATTGCAATAAGGCGCTCCGCGATCCTGCCGCCATGTTCGTAGGCGGGGGTATTGACGAGCAGCCATCTGACTACAATCCTGTCAGCGGTCGGATCGTCAGCAACGTTCTGATCGAGAATAACATCGTGGAAAGTACACCTTGGGCGGCTTTCGGCACATTCTCTTCCGAAAACATCGTCATTCGCAACAATTCCTTTATCAATGCAAGTACCACTGCCAAGAAATCCGGAAAGCCGGGGGGAAATGTGTTTATCACCAATGCAGACAATGTCGTCTGTACAGGAAATACCGTATATCATGGTGGTGTATCCTATGAAACCGGGATCTATGTAGACAGCAGTACCACGACCAATGTCAGCCTCGAATCCAACCATGTCCAGACATATGCAGAAAACAGTGGTTTGTATGGCGATATCATTGTAGATACAGATACCTACGGATTTGAAAAAGTCGCAGGGACATGGAGTAACAGCAGCTACGCCGGCTACAGCGGGACTGTGCTGGGCAGCGGCTCTCAAGGGGCACAGATTCGGTGGCGTCCTTTGCTTCGCGGGGGGCATTACGAAGTATTTATTTACAAAGTAAAAGTCAATACTACGGAATCCGCCGACGAAGCAACAGACATCCAAGTCATACATAAAAACGGCACCTACCAAACCACCATGAACAGCCACGACGGCACAAAGGGCTTTGTCAGTTTGGGTGTATTTGAATTTGACGAAGGGAATACAGGCTATGTCCGGGCAACACGGAGCAGCAGTACGCTCCGCGTCAGTGCAGTGAAATTCGTTCGTATGGATGAGTGCAGTCACGGCGCAAAACAGTCTGTGGTAGCCCCCACCTGTACAGCGCAAGGCTATACACAGAGAGCTTGCTCCACTTGCGGCTACAGCTATCAGCAAGACTATACCGATCCGCTCGGACATGATTACAAGTATACCAACGAAGGTACCACCCATACCGCAAGCTGCACACGCTGTGCCTACTCCGTAACGGAGGCGCACAGCTGCAATAACGGTTTCTGTGTCTGCGGCATTGAGGACACCTCTCGCAACCTGTATTTTGACTTTGGCAACACCGCAGAAGATCAGGCAAGATATACCCTTCCTATCTATGGAGGTTATAATTTTGACCGGCAGACATCCCCCTATTGGGCAACAGGCGGAAACGGCGGCGCTTCCAATGTAACCGTAGATAATTCCGCAGGAACCATGACAGTGAAAGTCACTGCAGATGCCGACGCTTCCGGGAATTACGGACCCTTTATTGAGACTACCAACACCTATGGAAAATACCCCTGGAGCGGAGAAGCTTATCACCAATACTATTCTCTGGCATATGATCCTTCCGGTGCGGAGTATATTCAGCTTCGTTTTAAGCTCTCCGATTGCACCTCTGCCGACACAGCTCCCAAGGTCATCGTATTGTACGATACCATGACCGATTCTGCCTACCAATACCAACAGGATATCAGCGCATCCATTCACGGGAGTTCTACGGAATATCAAGTCATTACGATTCCGGTGAATCAAAACTTCACATCTGTGGATCTCATCAAGTCACTGGGATTCCGCTTCCGGGGTGTGAAAGCGTCGAGCAGTACAGGCGGTTCCGTGATTATCGACTATATCTTTGTGGGAAAGAGAACAGATTTGCCCAATCCCCTTTATGAAGTTACCTTCCGTAATGAGGATGGCACCGTTCTGCAGAGTTCCACCACATCAAAGGGCGGAAGCGTCACCTATACCGGCTCCACTCCCACCAAGCTCAGTGATGAAACCAACCACTATACTTTTAAAAGCTGGGATAAGGCGCTGACAAACATCACCGCAGATACTACCGTCACCGCAACCTATACCGCCGCAGCTCATACATGGACCTATGGTACAGTCGATGCCGCCAACCACAAGAATACCTGCACCTGCGGCTATAGCAAAACCGAAGCCCATAGCTATACCTACAAAGCAACCAAGAATCCTACAGCAAGTGAAACGGGTACTTTGACGGGAACCTGTTCCGCTTGTTCCGGGACTACTACGGTGACCCTACCCAAACTGAACACTACGGACTACACCAAGACAACCGTCAAAGCTCCCACCTGTACCGCCACGGGTACGGACAAGTACACTTGGAACACTACCACCTACGGCTCCTTCTACTTCAATGCAACTACCAATGCAAAGGGACATACGGAAGTCGTAGATGCCGCAGTTGCTCCAACTTGTACCGCAACGGGCCTCACGGAAGGTAAGCACTGCTCAGTCTGTAATACGGTTCTCACTGCCCAAGAAACCGTAGCCGCCACCGGTCACAGCTGCACCTACACCGACAACGGCGACGGCACCCATACCGTTGGCTGTGAAAATTGTGACTACAGCTTCGTCGAAGACCACACCTTTGTAGACGGCACCTGCGTCTGCGGCGCAGTGGAAGTTGATGCTCCGATTGAAGACAGCGATCTGAAATTTGTCACCACTGCATTCAGCATGGGTGCAGAGTTGAAGTTTGTGTTCATCATGACCTCCGCAACCGCCACCAAGTATCCGACGACCTATGTCGATGTCGTTGTTAACGGTGCGGATGGTGAAACGACGGTCAGATACAACCTTGAAGACATGGTGCAGTACGGAGCAATCTACAGAGTGGAATTTGCCGGTCTTGCCGCAAAGAACATGGGCGACAGCTTCACCGCTACCATCCACGCGGAGGCTGCGGACGGAACGCAGTATGTCGGCATTTCTATGACCGCAAGTGTTGCCGACCAGATTAAGACAACGCTCCGTAAATCCACCGCCACCGCAGCGGCAAAGACGCTGGCGGTTGATATGCTGAATTACGGTGCAGCAGCGCAGGAATACTTCGGCTACGACACAGAGAATCCGGTCAATGGGGATCTCACGGCAGAAGAGCTTGCATATGGTACGCAGGCGGTTCCCGAAATTGCAAACACCATGAGTAAGACCACTTCCGGTACGATCACCGTTG